>JBAXZS010000122.1:0-7104 GCA_041670175.1 Sphaerochaetaceae bacterium
TCAATTAAAGAATCCTATACAAGTCCTGGCGAAAGCGAGGATCCTCTTCACGAGGAGAACACCAGTCCCGTACCCGGTATTGTACACCGGTATCCTGATCGGGTCTTGTTCCTCACCACGAGTTTTTGCTCAGTCTATTGCAGGTATTGCACCCGTTCACGCCTGGTGGGAGGACATACCGAAGCATTGGAGGACCATTGGAAAGAAGCCATTGACTACATCAGGAAAACCACTGCGATCCGTGACGTACTCATCTCAGGGGGTGATCCCTTGACAATGTGTGATGAGCGTCTCAATTGGCTCCTGAAGGAAATCACCTCCATTGATCATGTGGAGATGGTGAGAATCGGGACAAAAGTACCTATGGTCCTGCCCCAAAGAATCACTCCTCAATTGTTAAAGATCTTTAAACAATACAAACCGCTCTATCTGAGTGTGCATTGCACTCATCCTGATGAAATAACCGCCGAATCCTCAAAAGCGTTCAACAGCCTCGCTGATGCTGGTGTGGTGATGGGAAGCCAGACGGTCCTGCTCAAAGGAGTGAATGACTCCGCGCAGACGTTGACTGAACTTTATCATCGTTTGCTGAAGGTGCGGGTAAGACCTTATTATCTCTTCCAATGCGATCCCATCATAGGCTCTGAACATTTCAGGACCACTGTGGATAAAGGGAGAGAAGTAATGTTCGGGATAAGGGGATTCACCAGTGGGTATGCCGTCCCCCAGTATGTCATCGATACTCCGGGTGGTGGGGGAAAGGTTCCTATCCTTCCTAAATATGAAGTTGGGCACGATGCAGACAACCTGTATCTTCGCAATTACGAAGGGAAGGTATTTGCCTATCCCGACCATGCCTAAGAGGGCATTGCCATCATGCTTGTAGGAATTACCTATGATTTGAAGGACGACTATCTTGCCCTGGGTTATGGCGCAGAGACTGTCGCCGAATTTGATACTATCCAGACCATCGATGCTCTTGACGACGCATTGAAACATCTTGGTTTCCAAACGGTGAGGATTGGGAACATCATGCATCTTGTGCAGTTCCTTGCCCAAGGAAAACGCTGTGACTTAGTGTTCAATATTGCCGAGGGCTTGCACGGATTGTGCCGTGAGGCCCAGATTCCCGCATTACTTGATGCGTTTGCCATTCCTTATGTCTTTTCCGATTCCTTGGTGCTTGCGGTGGCCCTTCATAAAGGAATGACCAAGGCTGTGGTAAGGCAAGGAGGAGTGCCGACCCCTGACTACACACTCATCTCTGACAGCAAAGGGATAGAGAATGTGAATCTTCCCTATCCTTTGTTCCTCAAGCCTGTAGGGGGGGGGACCGGAATGGGAATCGCTGCAAACTCCATCGTGCAAGACAAGAAGCAACTGGAGGAGACAGCAAAGTATCTTCTGGCAAAATTCGCCCAGCCAGTCCTGGTCGAGTCGTTTCTTGGAGGTCGTGAGTTCACTGTAGGAATTACAGGAACCGGGGAGAACGCCCAATGCATCGCCGCAATGGAAATTCTTGTGGATCCCAGCAGCGATCAAGGAATCTATTCCTACAAGACAAAACAGGAATATCTGCAATATGCAAAATATCGTTTGGTCTGTGGCCCCGTCGCAACAGAATGCGAACAGGTTGCGATGCAGGCCTGGCAGGTCCTTGGATGCAGGGACGGAGGAAGGATAGACCTGAAGATGGATGGAAGTGGACGCGTGAATTTCCTTGAAGTGAATCCCTTGGCTGGACTGAATCCTGTCGATTCCGACCTTCCCATTCTCAGCAGGATGGCAGGAGTCGATTACCAGCAACTGATTAGCAGGATCATGAGTTCGGCCATGACCCGTGTTGTCGCTTGTGGACATGCGGCATGAACGTCCTTATTCTCCATGACAGGCTTTCGGCGCATCCTTCAAAAGATGAGCTGGATACCGCTGTCGAGATCAGGCAGGTCACCCAATCCTTGCTTGCAAATGGACAGGTGGTCACAGAGGCTCCGTTCTCCCTGGATCTTTCCAAAATGAAGCGTTTGATTCGTTCAAGGCAACCAGATATGGTATTCAACTTGGTTGAAACCTTGGAAGGCAGCCGGTTGCTCTTTCTCGCACCTCTGTTGTGTGAGGCGATGGATATCCCCTTTACCGGAGGAGGATCCCGGGGCATGGTACTCTCTTCGGACAAACTGCTTGCCAAGCAAGTGATGAGGGGTTCCTCCGTTCCTACTCCTGAATGGAGGGAGGCCCCTGCAATCGAGGATGACTGCCCGCTCCTTGGCAAGCCTGTGATTATCAAACCGGTTGCCGAAGAGGCTTCGGTAGGTATCACCGATGACTCCGTAAGGACTTTTACTACAAGAAAAGAATTGTTGCAGGTCCTTGCCCCCTCAAAGGAAAGAACCTTCTTTGCAGAACAATACATCGAGGGACGTGAGTTCAATATCTCGGTATTCCCCATTGGAGGAAAACCAGTTGTCCTTCCTCCTGCCGAGATGATTTTTGAGAATTTTCCTACTGGAAAACCAGCAATCGTAGGATATGAAGCAAAATGGGAAGAGGACTCATATGCCTATCTGCATACCAGAAGGACCTTTGACTTTCCCGCATCCGACCGATTATTGCTAGATCAACTTAAGCAACTGTGCCTTGTCTGCTGGGAACTCTTCGGGGCGAAGGGGTATGCCCGGGTCGATATCCGTGTCGACTCCAAAGGCAATCCTTATGTCCTGGAGGTCAATCTGAACCCCTGCATCACCTCGGACAGCGGTTTTGTCGCCGCTTGTGAGAAAGCAGGGATATCGTATGACAGGATGATTGAAAGGATCATCCAGGGATAATCGATGACAGAACATCATACATATCGGGAACAACCTCGAGAAGAGGACATGGATGCGGTCGGAACAATTCTGAAGAAATCGGGATTCTTCAATGAAGAGGAACAGGAAGTCGGCGTATCATTGATTGCCGAACGACTTCAGAAGGGAGAAGCAAGCGGATATTTCTTCCAGTTTGCCGATGAAGGTCCTTCACTTCTGGGATACACCTGTTTTGGTCCTATCCCTGGCACCCAAACGAGCTATGATCTTTATTGGATTGCTGTGGACACGATGTTTCGGGGACGAGGAATTGGATCCGACTTGATTTCCCAGACCGAACAGGAAATAGCACGACGTGGGGGGACAAGAGTCTATGTCGAGACTTCATCCACCAAACTTTATAATCCTACACGCCGGTTTTATGAACATTGCGGCTATATGAGGGAAGCGGAACTGGCCGATTATTATGCTCCAGGGGATAATAAATGTCTTTATGTAAAGATATTGGGGTAAGGTATTTTTTATGACTCTTCCCATACTCATAGAGTTTTCAATGTTTTTTTTCAGGCATCCGTGGAATTCCTTCTTCCAATCTGATAATCCCTGCTATGAGCAAACATAGTGGCTACCGTTCTTGGTTTCCTTCCTGTCAGTTTTTCAAAATCGTCAGTGAACGAATCCATCTTGCCAAGACGAATCGCCCGGGCAAAGGTCACCATCCCATCACTGGAGTAGGGCGCAGGGGAATCCTTCTGAAACTGCCCGTCTGTTGTCCTAGGAACCCCTATAGCGTCAAAAGAGGCATAGACTTCCTCCTCCGATACATTCTTGACAGTCACCTGTTCTCCGGTTTCCTTGTTGCCAATCCTGACGAACTCATCCAAAGTAAGCAACTCCGGTCCGTTGATGTTCAGAATTTTCTTATGCAAATCACTCCTTGTCAATGCATATGCTGCGGCAATTGCACAATCCTGACGAGAGATATAGGCCATCTTTCCGTCTCCCTGACATGAGGTCAGGGTTCCATTCGAAGCAAGATAACTGGTAATCATGGCCTCTGCATATTGGGAGTTCCTGAGGAAAATATAATCCAATCCACTCTTTTCGATGTACTCTTCGGTAAATGCATGATCCTTTTTCTCGATGCTTGGATTCTCTGGATCACGGGCATTCACCAACGACGTATAAACAATCTTCTTTACTCCTGCGGCCTTTGCGGCATTCACCGCATTCTTATGGGCATTCTGCCGTTTTTCGCCAACAAATGGGGCGGAAATCATCAGCATAACATCGCCCCCCTCAAATGCTTGCTCAAGTCCATCATAATGATTGAAATTCGCAACCTGCACAACAAATCCTTCTTCTCTATATGATTCCAGTTTCTCTGCAAGAGGCGCAGTCAAAATCAGGTCCTGCTTGCCCATCAAGGTCTGGATTTCCTTGACAACCCTACTTCCAAAATTTCCATCGGCTCCTGTGATGATAATCTTACCCATACAAATTCCTCCACTCTTTTCTGTAAAGATACTCACTAAAGACTGATAAACAAAGAGTAAAAAAACTTATCGACAGACCAGACAGCGCTTATGACCTTTTTCTCTCATACTACTTTGCGACATCATCGATAAATTCTTTCGGATAGGAATTCCTGTTTGGGGATGGATACCAAACAGAATCCATCAGGTAAGTGCTGGTTCCCCTCTCAGTGGAAATTCAGCCTATTAAAACAAATTGTTTCCTTTCCACTGCTTCTTCCAGCTATAGAGGGCTGAACCATCACTTTCTCGCAGTACCACCGATACCGTACCTTGATTGATTTCTAGATCGGCATATCCATGATGAGAGAAATCCCTGAAGAGAGAACCAGGTGAAATATAGGTTGGCTCATTGTCGAAAGCACCTCCCAATGCCCCTACAATGAAATATTCCACTCCATCCCGAGTGATATGTTCCATCTGATGATCATGCCCTGAGAACACCAGATCAATCCCATGGTCCACAAACAGTTTATGGAACGTATCAATCATCTCCTGATTATCATACCAAGGAAGACCATGATACTTGGTGCTCGAAGCAAAGAAATAGGCATGATCCATAACAATGACCAGGTCATCCTTGTCAATATCCTTCAATTCGTTCTCAAACCATGCACGTTGTCCCGCTGTATATGACTCAGTGCCCCATTCAAAATCGAGCATAAAGACATGGATGGAAGGAGAGAGGTCAAACCGATGATATAAGGAGGATCCACTTGACTGACTTGGAAGGACAGCAGGGTATCGGTAGGTTCTCCAACGGCTGTCACCTCCAAACAGCCCGTCATGGTTCCCCATCAATGAACGGATGGGGACAATCGAGGTATAAGGGGAGAACAACTGCATCTGGCTGGTAATCTGGCTCTCGTTATCGCCCCTCTCGACAGTATCGCCAAGATTGAAGAAAGCGGAATACCGATTGTCTGCATCAGCCGCCTGCTCAAGAATCTTGACTGTGGCCTCACTATCATTAGTCTCCGCCCCGATATGGGCATCCGACCCGATTAGGAAACGAAGTCCTCCCTGATACTCAGGAAAATAGGTAAAAGTTTTCTCAGGTTGTCCATCAATCGAATAATAATAGGTCGTGTGTGGAATTAGGTTCTCAAATATCAACCCATGGGTATGTTGTTTGTGATTTTCCCCCACCTCAAAGGAAAGCCTGCCCGCTTGTGTCCCATACGAAAGGGTGCTTTTTGTTGGGTGTTGCGTATACCATACCGCTGCAACGGATGGATATCCCTGGGAACCTGCACTATCCACCAGCATGAGCTGGACAGGCTTATCTGTATGAGGGGAGAAAACACCAAAAGAAAAAAAAGTCACCATCGCAATCGTTAGCCCGAGAACAGTCAGGAGAACAGGGACAATACCAAGACGATCCTTACTGCGTAGGCAAAGAACAATTGTCAGAGCAGGTATCAAAAGAGAAAGAACCGCTATAGGAAGAAGTATATACAAATACTGGGGATTCCATTTAAGAAATGCCAGATTCCGTTCATTACAACCAATCCAAACAACAAACGAAAATAAGGCAAAACTGAGAATGCCCATACACCAATGCGCTACTCGATAAATTTTTCTTTTCATCCTAACTCCCTTCAAGTTCATACAATACTTCCCGACATATCAGAACGCAACAAAATAGCGCTCAGGTTTTTTTCACAGCCCTGATGCAGATAAACAGAGGGAAGGCTAATAATTTATTGTAACCCTTGCTATCTACTTTTGCAAAATCATTGGTTGGCAAAGGTTCAAGAACCCGTTCGATGGCGAATCCATTATTCGTCAGAGCGTCAGTAATAGTTCCCAGGCTATGGTAATAACTCTTCATCATCACAGGCTTTCCAAAACCATTCCACATGCAACTGACTTCCTGTGTTGGAAAATAATTCCCAAGGTCATGATACCGATAGGAAAAAAAAGGATGCTCGGTGGAGAAAACAAACCAACCATTTGGTTTGAGCACTCTGGAAAACTCCTTGAAGACAAAGACAAGATCCTTGCAATAGGTAATGGTTAAAGCACTGACAATCCCATCGAATAAAGCATCAGAAAGAAAAAAAAGAGGCTCCTCAAGATTCGCATGCAAAAATATCGCCTTGGCTCCATTTCTTTTTCTTGCATGTTCCAACATTCGTTCATTTGCATCAAGCGCCGTCACAGAAGCTCCGTTTTGCAAAAGCCACTGCGTGTATATGCCAGGTCCACAACCGGCATCCAAAATCTTTTTGCCTGAAAGGTCTGTGATAAGTGACTGTACCGCAGGCCTATCATAATATGCATTATGCGGTTTGGTCTCTATTCTTGCATTATAAGCATCGGCAAGTTCATCATATGCTTGCTGAGGCAAAGAATCATGCATGTGTTCCTCCTGTTTTGGTATTTAGGATAGCAAGTATAACTTTTGAAACCAACAAAAGACAGAAGGTAAACAACTAAATCACCGGTAAGTATCAATTTTGATTTCTTTTCACTCCTAGAGAAGAAATATTTCATTGGATTCTTGTATGATCTGAGAAAATCCTTATCCCTAATTGAAATTTGGAATCACCGGGAAAACAGGGCACAAGATAAAAATATTTTTCAATATATCAAAGTATTTATGAAAATATATTTCATATTTTGCTTGACAATACACCAATTCGACGACAAGAATTATCAACACAGGGTAATGACCCAACTATTTTTAAACAGGAGAGACAGATAGAATGAAAAAGAAAATGACTGTTTTCTTGCTCGTGACCTTGCTCCTTCCCGGA
>JBAXZS010000123.1:0-7021 GCA_041670175.1 Sphaerochaetaceae bacterium
GCGTTGTTTGCAATGCAAGAGCAAGCCCTGCATCCAGGGTTGTCCTGTCTCCATCGACATCCCCTCCTTTATCGCTGAGGCCGCGAAAGGGAATTATGAGGCTTCCCTTGGCATCATCGGCCGGAGTTCGTTGCTTCCCTCCATCTGTGGGCGGGTCTGTCCTCAGGAGAGCCAATGCCAGAAGTATTGTACGATGGGCAAGCTTCTCAAGGATGTCGACCAAAGTGTCTCTATAGGAAGGATTGAGCGTTTCGTAGCCGATTGGTGCAGGGAGAATGGCAAGGAGAGCCTTCCTTTTGTTGCTCCTGCCACCGGGAAGAAAATCGCAGTTGTGGGGAGCGGTCCGTCCTCGATCGCCGCTGCAGCCGACTTGCGCAGGGAAGGTCACACTGTGGTGATGTTCGAGGCTTTGCACAAGGCTGGGGGGGTATTGGTGTATGGCATCCCTGAGTTCCGTCTTCCCAAGGCCATCGTGGCCCATGAGATCGATAAGCTCAGGCAGATAGGGGTGGAGATCAATCTGAATTACCTGATAGGAAGGACCCGCACTCTCAAGCAACTGGTTGAAGAGGATGGCTTCGATGCCGTATTCATCGGCAGCGGGGCGGGCCTTCCCAATTTCATGAACATTCCCGGGGAGAATTCCGTCGGGGTGTTCAGTGCCAACGAGTATCTTACCCGTAGTAATCTGATGAAGGCCTATGATACCGTTGATTCGATGACCCCGGTGTTCCCTGCAAAAAGAGTGGCGGTATTCGGAGGTGGCAATGTCGCCATGGATAGCGCCCGTACCGCAAAGCGGCTGGGTGCCGAGGTGGTGGATGTCATCTATCGGAGGACCGAGGTTGAGATGCCGGCCCGTAAGGAGGAGGTGGCTCATGCCAAGGAGGAGGGGATCAACTTCCTTTATCTGCATGCCCCTCTGGAGATCCTTTGTGATGAGAAGCAGAAGGTTACCTCAATCAGGCTTATCGAATGCAGGCTCGGCGAGCCTGATGCAAGCGGGCGGCGCTCTCCCGTTGAGATTCCAGGTTCGGAGAAGGTCTATCCCTATGATGCTGTCATTGTGGCGATTGGAAACACTTCCAATCCGCTTATCAAGGCGACCACACCGGAGATTGAGACTAACAAGAGAGGTAATTTCATTGTCAATGAGGATACTTGTGAGACCAGCATGAAGGGTGTGTTCGCCGGTGGCGATATCGTCCTGGGTGCCGCGACGGTGATCCTGGCCATGGGGCAGGGACGCAAGGCTGCGAAGGCCATCAACGAGTATCTTGCAAAATAGTCCGTTCCGTTTTCAAAAAGAAAACCGTTTTCCCCAAAGGAGACGGTTTTCTTTTGCAAGAGGGCAAAGGTCTTTACAATCTTTTGGATTCTCCGATGTTTCTTCCCTTGCTTGATAGGAAAAACTTTGTCATTGTCCTATACTTCCTAATCTATGGATAAGAAATACTTGGGAGTGATTTATATCATTATCTCGGCCTTGGGGTTCGCCTTCATGGATTTCTTTGTGCGTCTGAGCGGAGACCTTCCCTTTGTGCAAAAGGTTTTTTTTCGTAATATTGTGGCCTTGGTCATCGTTTTCCCGATCTTGATCAAGGAATCACATCCAAAAGTAACAGACAAAAGCTCATGGGCCCTGATGGTGCTTCGTTCCCTCTGTGGCACCATTGGGATATTCGGCAATTTCTATGCCATCGACCACCTGGTGCTCAGCGATGCTTCCATATTGAACAAGCTCTCGCCTTTCTGCACCCTTCTTTTCAGTTGGTGGTTCCTCAAGGAAAAGATTTCTCCCGTTCGGCTGTTGTTGGTCATTGGGGCCTTCGTGGGAAGTCTGTTCATAATCAAACCGACAGGTTTTGGCAATGCCACATTCCTTCCTTCCCTTGTCGGACTACTTGGAGGAATCGGTGCGGGAGCCGCCTATACCTGTGTGCGTGCTCTTGGCAAGCGCAATGTCAACGGGACCTTGATAGTGTTTGTCTTCTCACTCATCAGCTCGCTTATCTCATTGCCTTTCTTTATTCATTATGGGATTCCCATGAGCAGGGGGCAGCTGGTCTGTCTCCTTTGTGCCGGCCTGGCTGCAACCGTGGGGCAATTCGGTATCACCACGGCTTATCGATATGCCCCCTCGAGGGAAATCTCCATCTACGATTACACGAATGTGGTGTTCACCGCCATCCTGGGATACTTGTTTTTTGCCCAGGTGCCTGATTTCTGGAGCTTCACAGGCTACATGGTCATTTTCGCCATGGCCCTGCTGATGTTCTTTTACACCAAGAGGCATGATGATCAATAAAACCTTGTACGTCCAGAACTCCTTGAGTATGATTACCTCCGTGGATATGCATGCATCACAGGTTATTTGCTCCCTCGCCTCAAAGACGAAACACGCTGCCATATTGGAAGTGATAGACACCTGTACGATTTTTTCCTCACTGCCTGATTTGGAGCGCTTCAAGCGCGCCGTATTCCGTCGTGAGCATATAGAGACCACCGGCATAGGCCACGGGGTGGCAATCGCCCATGGCAAGATCCTTGGTCTCGATGACGTGTATGTGGCTCTGGGGATAAGCAAGGAGGGTATTGCCTACGACAGCATCGATGGCAAGCCGATACACTTGCTGTTTGTCATCGCTTCCAGTCCACGGACCCAGTTGCTTTATCTTAAGAAGCTGAGCAAAATCCTCCAATGTGCCCGCAAGGCTTCTATCCGTGAGGCAGTCGAACACCTGGAGATTGATGATTACTCTTCTTTTTTCAGCAAGATGGTGAATGACGAGTTCCCGTGGCTTTGGAAGAGTACTACAGCACCCACTTCCCTTTGACAACCAGATGGGCGACCTTCCTGTCAAACTTTGAGGAAGGAAGGTCCTGAAGCACTTGATAGCTTCTACAAATCCCTATGGAGACGACCTGGGGGAAACGGGAGAGATACCGGTCATAATACCCCTTGCCTCTGCCAAGCCTATCGCCTTTGGCCGTGAAGGCCACCGCAGGGACGAGGATCACTGATTTGACAGAAGGGTAGACTATCTCCCCTTCTGTCGGCTCCTTGATTCCCAGCTTGCCTTTTCTTACTGCTTCGTGCCAGTTCCTTGGCATTTTCACAAACTCCATGTCCTGCCCGTTCACGCAGAGAGGGAGGGCCAGAGGGAAGACATCAAGCAAGGCACTTATGTCGACCTCGCTTGCAAGCGGTACAAAAGCGAATACCCTGTCAGCATCTCTCAGCAAAGGGCTCGCAAGGAGCAGTTGCACACTCTTCTCATCCTCCTTCGACCAATCGCCTTTGATTGCGAGGATGCTTGTACGAATCAGTGCTTTCTCGTTTACCATAGATATCCTCCAGCCACCGACAGGGAAGCCACCATCACCAGTATAGGGTCTCTCCAGCTAAATCCCAATCCCTTTTTTTTGTGGTCACCATCAAAAAGCCTTGCCTCAAGGCTATCGGAGAAATCCTCACATTTGTCCAGTAATTTTGAGAAGATCCCCACACCTGCGTTTTTGAGATAGGTGAGAGGCCTTCTCTTATTGGCAAATCTCGCATTCTGGGCATCAAGGACACATGAGGTGACATCGAAGATAAGAGGAATCAGGGAAAGTGTCAGCTGGATGCTTGCAGCGATGCGATATCCATTGAGGAAGGGTATTTTATCAAGGAGGGGGCCAAGACATCGCGCCAGGTCATCCATATCGGTGGTGTCGGAGAAGAGGATGCTCATGATGATGAAATCCAGGAATCGGAAAATCGCTGCGAATGTCGCCTGAAGACTGCCTTTCGCATGGTATTCGGTAAGGGCTATCAAAACGCCCATGATGAGAAAAAAAGTGAAGTCCCTCACATATTGGCCGAAAGGCAGGTGAAGAAGTATCGCCGTGACAAGAAGAAGCGAAAGCAAGCCAAGCGAGAAGGAAAAGGAAGCATGCATCAAGGGAAAGCACAAGGCAATGAGGAATAGAAGTTTTGAAAGGGGGTTTGCCTTGTTGAGAAAGGAAGAGCGGGAACGGAAATGAAAGATTACTGGTGTAGCCATGAAAGCTCCTCAAGTGAACAAGAGTGGGGGATGTAGATGCCATGATTGCGATAGACCTCCAGCATATCCTTGCTGTCTCCACTGGCTAGGAGCCTGCCTTTTTCAAGAAGCATCGCTTTCTCACAGTGGGCCAGTATCTTTTCTGCCTCGTGGCTTACCAGCAGGATGGTCACGCCTTGGCCTTTCAGTTCCAATAGGCTTTGGATCACTTGCCTGATCGAATGATAATCCAGATTGGCGAAGGGCTCATCCAGGATGAGCACCGAAGGATGCATCACCAGCACCCCTGCGATGGCCAGCCTCCGCTGTTCCCCTCCGCTTAGGGTATGGGGTCGGTGCTCCAGCAAGGGAAGCAGGTCCAGCAGGGTGGATATCTCCTTGAGCCGTTTCTCTTGCTCCCTCTTGGGGATATCCAGATTCTCCAATCCGAAAAGGATATCCTTGGACACCGTCTGCCCCACGATCTGGGTGTCCGCATCCTGAAAGACCAGGCCGATGCTTCTCAGTCTTTCCTTGGGCTTCTTGCTGAGGTCTTTTCCTTCGACAAGTATCTCACCGCTCTTGCATTGCAAGAGGCCTTTGAGGATTTTCATGAGAATGCTCTTGCCCGCTCCGTTTGAACCGGCAAGCAATGTCATCTCTCCCTTTTTTAGGGAGAAGGAGACATCCTCCAGAAGGTTTTTATTGGAATCGAAACCGAAACTGAGATTTTTGACCTGAAGTACCGTTTGCATGACAGGGTGACTGTAGCAAGAAATTCCTGGAGAAGCAAGAAAACCCATGAATTGTAAACCTTGCAGTGGAAGGTCACGTCTTTCCTACCCTGATCCAATGAAGTTAAAAATGGATATCCATATTCTCTAAACCGATAAACATATGTTTTTGCATGGGGATTTTTACTTCAATTCCTTGGGGTGCTTCATTTTTCCATAGGGGAAAAATGTACAACCTGCAGGGTGGAATATTGAGCCAAAAGAAGGAGAATTGTTCGTTTACAAGGGGGAGAAACGGAACATATCATATATTTGCACATTGAGAAATGAAGGGGAAAAGTTATGGATCAGTACAAGATGAGTCATGCAATCAAGCAGATAAAACGATGCAAATACCTCTATTTGATCATGTTCCTGCCTGTTGTTTATTTCCTTGTATTCCACTATGCCCCGATGTATGGCATCATTGTGGCGTTCAAGAACTATAATATTGTCAAAGGCATTTTCAAAAGTCCCTGGGTGGGTCTCAAGTATTTCAGGAAATTCATCGGGGAGCCTTATTTCTGGCAGGTTGTCCGTAACACCTTCCTGATGAGTTTCTACAATATCCTTTGGGGTTTTCCTGTCCCTATATTCCTTGCCGTGATGCTCAATGAGCTCCATAACGGAAAATTCAAGAAGATCATCCAGTCGGTCACCTATTTGCCGCACTTTATCTCCACGGTGGTTCTTTGCGGCATGCTGGTCAACCTTCTTTCCTCCGATGGGTTACTTAATCAGGTGATTAAGTCTTTGGGGGGGGAGACCAAGCAGTTCCTCATGTATCCTCAGTATTTCAGGACCATCTATGTGGCTTCGGGGATATGGCAAAGCGCAGGATGGACCTCCATCATCTACCTGGCTGCCTTGACCGGCATCGATCAGGAGGTATTGGATGCGGCCACCATCGATGGCGCCAACCGGTTCCAAAGGATACTCCATGTCACCATCCCCGCCATCACTCCTGTGATTTCCACCATGCTGATCATGAACCTTGGGAAGATGATGAACCTGGGGTATGAGAAGGTCCTGCTGCTCTACAACGGTTCGACCTATGAGACGGCGGACATCATCTCCACGTATGTGTATCGCCGAGGAATATTGGGCAACAGCTTCAGCTATGCGACCGCAGTAGGCTTGTTCCAGTCGGTCATTGGGGTTGTCTTGCTGGTTATTGCAAATAAAGTGTCCCGCAGATTAAGCGACACAAGCCTGTGGTAGGAGCCTTCATATGCTAAAGACAAGAAATGGTGACAGATTATTTGCTGTCTGCAGTTATCCTTTTTTCATCCTTATCGGCTTTATCACGCTCTATCCTTTGTGGTATATACTGGTGGTATCACTGAGCAGCGCACAGTATATCAACATGGGGAAAGTCTCCTTCATTCCTCGTGGGTTCAATTTTGATGCCTATAAGATTGTCTTTGCCAATGACAATATTTGGCGTTCCTATGCCAATACGGTTCTTTATACCTCTCTCGGTACGTTGATTAATGTGGTGATGACCATCCTTTGTGCCTATCCGCTCAGCAGGAAAGACTTCTATGGACGGAGGTTCTTCACTGTATTTGTGACTCTCACAATGTTCATCTCCGGGGGCATGATTCCCTTGTATCTGGTCATCATGAAACTTCATCTGATCAATACCATGTGGGCGATTGTCCTGCCTCCCGCCATCAGCACCTACAACATGATTGTGATGCGGACCTCGTTTGAGGCCATTCCCATGTCCTTGGTTGAGTCGGCTTACCTTGACGGGGCGAACGATGCCCAGATCCTTACCCGGATAATTGTTCCTCTTTCCAAGCCCATTATCGCCACCATGACATTGTTCTATGCCGTTGCGCATTGGAACAGCTTTTTCCCTGCCATGCTCTATCTTAACGAACAATCGAAATATCCAGTGCAGGTGCTGATGAGGGATATTGTCATCGCTGGCGATGTGACCAGTGACAGTGGAGACCTTGCCTCCAATGTCAACATCCTTGCAACAAATTACAAGTATGCGGTGATTATCATCTCTGTCGTTCCTATCCTTGCTGTCTATCCTTTGCTGCAAAAACATTTCACCAAGGGTGTCATGGTTGGAGCGGTGAAGGGTTGATGATATTATTTTGGAGGTTGCTATGAAAAGAAAGAAGATTCTTTTAGTGTCTCTTCTGGTGCTGCTCATGATTCCTGGCGTATTGTTCGCCCAAGGAAACAAGGAGATTGGCAAGC
>JBAXZS010000124.1:0-7016 GCA_041670175.1 Sphaerochaetaceae bacterium
GTCTTGCGGACACATACTTGGTCTTGAAGCCTCTCAAGCTTCCTCAATGGTATCATCTTTTTCTTCCTTGGCTTCGCCGGGGGGGACAAGCAAGGCGAACTCACCTTTGATACTTTCCCTGCTTGAAAGCAGAGCACTCACCTCTGATGCCGTACCGACCAGGTATTCCTCATGAATCTTGGTCATCTCCCGCCCACAGACCAATCGTCTCAGAGGTGCCAAGGTGGCAATTTCCTGGAGAGTCTTAACCACCCGATAAGGGGATTCATAAATGACAAAAGCCTCATCTCGGTCAAGCAAGGTGACCAGTCGTGTTTTTCTTCTTCCACTACGAGGCGACAAGAAACCCTCGAAGGTAAACGTCTTACCAACAAAACCCGCCACGCTGACCAAGGTGGCTAAAGCACTACAGCCAGGGATTGGGCAAACAGAAAACCCTGCCTCACGTACTGCCGTGACCACCCTGGCTCCAGGATCGCTTATGCCAGGGGTGCCCGCATCACTTACATAAGCAACACTATTGCCACTTTCCAGAAGACTGACTATTCCCTTGGCGCTGTCATCCTCATTGTAAGAATGGCAAGCGATAAGACGCTTGTGAATATCGAACTTATTGAGAAGAAACTGGGTATGCCTGGTGTCCTCACAAGCAATGACATCGACACTCCTTAGTGTCTCGACAGCCCTGTAGGTGATATCATCCAGATTCCCAATGGGAGTTGCGACCATAAATAACGTACTGTTCATATGATATGAGTCTACACACTATCACGGGGCAAGTCAAAGAGGAGATTTGAGCCATGAAAGGGAACATTGTCATTTCCTGGCCTTTGGCAAAGTGGGTACACTTCATGATATGCCCGCTACGATGAATGATGAACAATTCCGCGAATATTCACTCAATGGGAGTCTTGCCAAGGTGATATTCCAAATAGGTACTCCTCTTGCAGTATACGCTTTGAGCAGTGGTTTGTTCTCCATTCTTGATACTCTTATGGCCAGCTACGTGAGCAGCACCGCAGTTTCCTCAGTAGCATATCTTTCCCAACTACAGGTAATCATCAACTCAATAGGTGCGGGATTGGTCACAGGTTCAATCATCAAGATCAACCAAGCCTATGGAGCAGGGGATTATCAACTGGTAAGAAAACAACTTAACACCTTGGTGGTCCTTTGCCTGTTCCTCTGCATGGGAATCCTTCTTCTTGTTCCGATTATCCCTCAGATACTTACCTTTTTCAGAACCCCCGAAGCTTTTATCAAGGTCGGCTCAAACTATTTTTCTATTCTGCTACTTGCCACCATGATGAATATTCTCAACGGGCTTTATTTCGCCGTGGAGAAGACAAGAGGCAAAACGAAAAGAATCATGGGGCTGAATCTTGTGATGATGACTATAAAAATCATTTGCTCCGCTTTCTTCATCTTTGTCCTGCAGAAGGACATCTCCTCAATCGCAACCGCCACCCTCATCGCTTATCTGTTGGTTTTCACCATCGGACTCTCCGATCTTCTGAGAAGCAAGAGCGTATTCCGCCTGAATCTCAGGCTTGCCTCCTTGAGGCGTGATTGTGTGCTCCCCTTGGTGGGTATCTCCTACCCTATAGCACTGGATAAGGCCTCTTTTGCCCTGGGCAAGACCATGGTCAACTCAATGATCACCCAATACGGCAATAATACAGTGGGGGCATTGGGAATATCAAACAACACTTGCGGGCTGACAACTAATCTGCAAGGTGGCTATTGTGATGGAGCAAGTGCAATTATTAGCCAGAACATTGGTGCCGGGAACAAAAAAAGAGCTATCCAAGCCTATCTCGATACTTTGCTCATCACTTGTCTCGTGAGCGCCCTGGGCATCACCATCCTTTATTTTTTCAGGGTTCCCCTCACAACGCTTTTCTCCACAAGCAGACAAGGGCTGGATAGTGAGTTCCAAAAAGCCATCATGGATATTTTCCGCTATGATCTGGTCTCCTGTTTTCCCTTGGCCATCAACAGTGCGGCGGTGGCTTTCCTTCTAGGCCTTGGCAAGACAAAACTGACCTTGGTGATAAACCTCTTGAGAATCTTCGTATTCAGGATTCCTGTCCTCTATCTTTTCCAAAGCATATTGCACCTAGGTCAGTTCTCCGTAGGACTGATGATGATGGTATCAAATACCAGCGTGGCGGCTATCTCTACTTCCCTGGTCATGAAAGAAATCCACAAGCTCAGGAAGTCTTATGCAAAAGAGCATATCAAAGAAAACCTCCCCCCTCGACAAGAGCCGGACTAGAAGAAGTTCCCTTACTTGCCCCTCGTCCCGCATTGGCAACCAAGGAAAGCGATGCTATACTTAGCGTGTACGAACACTACAGGACAAGAAGAGAATGACTATCAGGGAAATCGCAGAACAGTCCAATGTTTCCATAGGCACGGTAGACCGGGTGATCCACCACAGGGGAGGCGTGAACAGGGAAACGGAGAAAACCATCCTGAAGATAATCCGGGATAATGAATACAGGGCGAACACCTTTGCCAGGAACCTCAAGCTTGGCAGGCATTTTCATTTTGCGGTGCTTCTTCCTCTCTTCAACTCGGAAGCGAATTATTGGGAGTTGGTCCACCAAGGTCTCCAAAAAGCACAGGAAGAATTATCCAGCATGTCGGTATCGTTGGATTATTACTTGTTCAACAGAGAAAAGAGCGGGGATTTCACAAGCAAGTTCACCGCTTTGAGAGAAAATGAACCAGATGCAATCTTGGTTGCCCCCCTAAACGCAGAGGAAATGAGGCAAGCGATCAGAACCCCCAATCTTCCCCCTACTTGTCTTATCGACTCAGCCTTTCCATCCTTCACCCCTCTCTCCACCATCGCCCAGAATCCTTTCAAAGGAGGATTCATTGCGGGAAAAATCATCCGTCTGCTTGCCAAGGATACTGGGACTTTCGTCTGTATCCAGATTCATCCTGATGCTTTCAATAGCTATGAGAGGGCCCGTGGCTTCAGGGTAAACATCGAGCAGGATAGGAGGAATACCGTTGTGGATATGATAATCAAATCAGCGGAGGAACTCCCTCGGTCCTTGGAAGAAGTCCTAGGAAAGGACCCGGGGATCAAGGGTATATTCACCGTGAGCAGCATCACCAGTGAAGTGGCCTCCTCTCTCCTGGCCAAGCAACTCAAAGCCTCAATTGTCTTGGTGGGGTACGATCTGGTACCTGCAAACAGAGAGGCCTTAACCAATGGTTCGATTGACTGCATCATAAGCCAAAGACCCTCATTCCAAGGTTACACTGCCATTTATCAGTTATATAGGAAAGTAGTGCTAGGTCAAGAACCTGAAAGCAAAATAGAGATACCAATCGATATCTTCTTCAAAGAGAATTTAATCGATACCATTGAATAAGGAAGGAACAATATGAAAGAGAACGAACATTACGTCATCGGGGGGGATTTCGGTTCGGATTCAGTACGTATCGTGGTGCTGGATGCCGCCAATGGGAATGTGGCAGGAAGTCATGTGAGCTATTATCCTCGTTGGAAAAAAGGTTTGTATTGCAATCCTAAGGAAAATAAATTCAGGCAACACCCTCTGGACTACATTGAAAGTCTTACTGAGGCGGTGGAGGGAGCTCTCCAAGGCAAGAAGGATATCGCAAGCAAAGTAAGAGGCATTTGCATTGATACCACAGGAAGCACCCCTGTTCTGACAGATAAGGAAGGGACTCCTCTTGCCCTTACAAATGAATTCGCTGAGGAAAGTGATGCAATGTTCGTGCTTTGGAAAGACCATACCGCCATCAAGGAAGCCTCGCAAATCAATCAATTGGCCCATAGTTGGTCTCCCGATTACACTACTTATTGTGGAGGGACATATAGTTCCGAGTGGTTCTGGTCAAAATTACTTCATGTCCTTAAGAACGAGAAAGTGCGAGACGCCGCCTATAGCGCCGTGGAGCATTGTGACTGGATAGTCGCTTTGATCACCAACACCACAGCTTTGGATGTCATCAAGAGAAGCCGTTGCGCCGCTGGTCATAAATGCATGTGGCATGCTTCATGGGGAGGATATCCAAGCGATGAGTTTCTCAGTAGGCTCGACCCAAAGCTCAAGCAGATACGCGATACCTTAGGGGAAAAGACATACACAACGGATGTGGTGGCCGGCTACCTGTCAAAAGAATGGTCAGCAAAATTTGGGTTGCCAGAGGGAATCCCTGTATGTGTCGGAGCTTATGATGCCCATATTGGAGCTATGGGAGGAGACTGCGCCCCTCATGTGATGGTCAAAAGCATCGGTACCTCGACCTGTGATGTTGTCATTGGAGAGAAAAGCGCCAAAGAAGAAGTAGTACAAGGAATTTGTGGCCAGGTGGATGGTTCCGTCGTCTCTGGATATATTGGCTACGAAGCAGGGCAAAGCGCTTATGGTGATTATTATGCATGGTTCCGTAATGTAGTGCTTTGGCCGACAGAACATCTGGTGGGCCATGATGAGGTCTTGGAGAAAAAAGTCCTCAGGGAGCTGGAAAGTGCGGCCCAAAAGCTTCCTTTGACAGAGAACGACCCTGTCGCCCTGGATTGGATCAACGGGCGAAGGACTCCTGATGCAAACCAGAACCTGACGGCCTACATGGAGGGAATCACTCTTGGGACAGATGCTCCTTCCCTGATGAAAATGCTTCTGGAGAGTACGGCCTTCGGGGCAAGAGCCATCATAGAATGCTATGAGAGAGGACATGTCTCAATTGATAAGATTGTTGCCATTGGAGGAGTCGCAAGAAAGAGCTTCTTCGGTATGCAGATACTTGCGGATGTCACCGGACGTGAGATCCAGGTGACCGCAGGAGATCAAAGTTGCGCCATTGGATCAGCGGTCTTCGCCGCTACGGCAGCAGGGCTTTACCCTGATCTTTTCTCAGCTCAAAGGGCCCTTTCGGCAGGAATTGAACGAATCCACAAACCTATTGCGGAACATCAGAGAATCTACGAGATACTCTACAAGAAGTACCAGCAACTGGGGCACTTCGCTGAATCACAAGTCCAAAAGATGTAACCGGCATCAGGCTCTGCCTTTATGCAGAGCCCCCTCTTTAGAGTTTGATTTTCAACCACTTTCCGCTTCCAAAACGGGTAAGGGTAAGAATGAAACGCATGAACTGGTCGATCAGGAGCCCTATCCATGCACCTACCAGGCCCATTTCCAGGGGATAGACAAAAATCCAACCAGCCAAGGGCCTGATAATCGCGACACTTATGAGGGAGATGAGGGCCACCGCCTTGGTGTCTCCTGCACCACGAAGACATCCACTGAAAATCACCTGGGCTATCTGGAGTATCACGATGACCGCTATTATCTTCATGATATGGTCTCCGTAATTGAGTATGGCCTCTTCATGAGAAAACAACCGGAAGATATCCCTTCCCAAAGTGGCGAAGAACAGGGCAAGGGTCATGGAGCCCATTAGTCCTATGCGCTGGCAGATTCTTCCAAAAATCTTGGCCAAATCAGGCCTTTCCTCCCCGAGACTCTGTCCGACAAGAGTGACAGCGGCTATGGATAAACCATTGCCAAGGGCAAAGGAAATGGAGATGATGTTCATCCCCACCTGATGAGCGGCAAAAGCCACTGTACCCAGATATGCCACAATGATGGCATAGGTCATGAATCCAATACGAAGGAAGGCCTGCTCCAAAAGGGATGCTGAGCCAACCTTCCACATGCTTTGCAAGGAAATCTTATCGATATGGTATCTCGAGCCCTTGCCATAAAAAAGATACAGAAAACCATCTCGATGTAAAATTGAGGCCAAAGACATGAAAAAGGCAATTACCGTCCCTATCACCGTGGCGATGGCCGCACCCCTGACTCCAAGCATGGGAAATCCCCAGTTGCCTCCAATAAGAAGATAGTTGAGAAACAGGTTCACCGCATTTGAAGTAAGATTGGTCCTCATCGCTATCTTCGTATTACCCGCACCTCTTTGGGCTGCGTTGATCACTAGAGAAAACACATTGAAAGCCATTCCCGCAACGATAATCCTGAAATAATCTGTGGCAAACTCATGGGTGTCTTCCTGAGTTCCTGCCAGGCGCATCAAAGGATCGGCAAAGAAAAAGGCAAGGGCTGAGATGACTATGACCAGAACGACTGAAAGCAGTAACGAGAATTGCAGGGTCCTATTGGCGCTGTCACGGTCCTTTTGTCCTTTTCGGCGGGCAACTATGGCACTCAAGGCTACATTTAATGAAAAAAAGGGAATGAGGGTGATGAATTTGGGCTGACTTGTAAGACCCACGGCGGCAATGGCATAGGAACCAAGACCGGAAACCATGATGGTATCGACAAAGGCTACGAGAGAGACAAGGAAAGTCTCCACAATGGAGGGCCAGGCCACTGTCATGGTTCTTCTGACCAATTCTATGGTCGAAGGAATCTCGCCCTGGCATTGTATGTTATTTAGCAGGTGTCTTCTCGGGAACAATATATCAATAAACAAGAGGGTGACCTTCTTTTATCTCGTTTTTCCGAGCATACCCCATCTTGACACTTAGGGCAACCATATCCAGGAAACCAGACATGAACCTTGCTCCGTTTCATCACAATAGTTGCTTTTCCCAAAGAAAGAAAACGTTCCATATGATATACTGATTTCATTATGAACAAGAATGTCACAATGCGAGATATCTCCAAGAAACTGGGAATAAGCACCGTCACCGTGAGCAAGGCAATCTCCAACAAGGAAGGTGTCGGACAAGAGCTCAAGGCAAAAATTCTCCAGGTCGCCAACGAAATGGGCTACCGAAAGAATGTGCTTGCATCGGACCTAAGAGAACAAGTCGCCCACAACATTGGTCTATTGGTCAATTCCTCATCACAAAACTCGCAAGTCCTGGAACATGAAATCTCAAAAAATCTGCTATCAAATGGATATTATTCAATTATTGAGGTCATTGATACCAATCAGTCCCATAGCAAAATATTAGAAGACAGCAAGGTTGATGCCGTCATCCTTATCGGGGCAATGAA
>JBAXZS010000125.1:0-7005 GCA_041670175.1 Sphaerochaetaceae bacterium
CTGAAGAATTTTCTCTTTACGTTCCTCATGGTCAATTTTCTTAGGCATTCCTTTTTCCTCAATACAAGTCAACGGGTATATTACACTATACCATCACCATGTAAAAAAAACTATACCGTTTTATCCGCAAGTACCAGGATATATGTTATTTCTCCATTGTTTTTCCAATAACATTGCTTTTCATCGCGGGTATTCTTCCCTATAACCTTATAAAAAACAAAGGAACCGATGCCATGAATTCCAAGACATCAGTTCCTGATATATTTTCAACTTCATCCTTATTCAAACAGAAAAGAAAACAAAAAGCGATAAACGTGAAATCATTTATCCCTGTATAGCTTGTCACTCATGGTCGCTACCATTACAGCCTTGATGGTATGCATGCGGTTCTCCGCCTCATCGAACACCACAGAATGAGAGCTACGGAACACCTCATCGGTCACTTCCAATTCCTTCAGTCCATACTGCTCGTAAATCTGTCTACCGATAACAGTATTCAGATCATGAAAAGCAGGAAGACAATGCTCAAACAAAACATTAGCATTGCCACTCGCCTTGAGAAGATCCATCGTCACCTGATAAGGCTTGAGAAGCTTGATGCGCTCCTCGGTCTTTGCCTCCTCTCCCATTGACACCCATACATCAGTATAAACGACATCAGCACCTTTGACCGCCTCATACGGATCACTGCACACCTTGATATCGCTTCCAGTACTTTTTGCCACAGCTTTCATCTCTTCAAGCAAAGCAGAAGAAGGATATAGTTCGCTTGGAGTACCAATGCTGTACTCCATTCCCACCTTGGCAGCCCCAATCATCAAGGCATTGGACACATTGTTCCGTCCATCACCGATGTAGGCCAATTTCATTTGATTCAAAGGCTTGCCTGTATATTCCATGGCAGTAAGAAAATCAGCTAGCACTTGAGTTGGATGATCCTCATCAGTAAGACCATTCCATACAGGGACGCCGCTATATGCATACAAATCCTTGACCAGCGCCATGGAAAAGCCTCTATACTCAATGCCATCATACATTCTGCCAAGTACCTTTGCAGTATCCTCGATGGACTCTTTCTTTCCCATCTGGCTATTAGTAAGGAAGGTGACCTGAGCACCCTCGTCAAAAGCGGCAACTTCAAAGGAACAACGGGTACGGGTGGAGGTTTTATCAAAAATGATTACTATGTTTTTCCCTTCCAGAAGATGACCAGAAAGACAAGAGTCACAAGGTCGCCCTTTCTTTTTAGCTTTAAGGTCTTGAGATAGTTTTAACAAAAAAAGAATCTCCTCAGTTGAATAATCCTTCAATGTTAAAAAACTTCTTCCTTTCAAATACTGTTTCTTCTCACAATCCATGACTAAACCTCCAAACTAATAATGCGTATTATTACATTTTTATGCATTATTTGTCCAGAGTTTTGTAAAAATATGCAATAATTCGTTCACTTACTGCATATTTTCTGACAATACTTCAACCTCTTTCTCAACATCAAGAGACTGAACATCCTTCAGTTTTTTGCTCATGATTGCTGTCCTTTTGTTTACATCCGCCAAGGAAGAAGAAGCCTGCTCCAACTTTTGCTGAGTATGCATCAAAGCATCGCTGAACTTGGAAAACTCGGTCTTGACCATCGACAGAATGGTCCAGACTTCACTTGATCGTTTCTCAATGGCCAAAGTCTCAAACCCCATCTGAAGACTGTTGAGTATAGCCGCCAGAGTGGTAGGACCTGAAAGTATCACCTTAAACTGTTTCTGCAAGCTGTCAGCAAGGCCAGGAATACGAAGAGCCTCCGCATACAAGCCTTCAGCAGGCAAGAAGAGCAGGGCAAATTCCGTGGTATTGGGAGGATCGATATATTTTTCGTTGATATCCTTGGCTTCTTCAAGAAGTCTTCGTCTTATCGCCTCCATTGAGACCCTGACCGCCTCCTTATCCGCACGGTCCTGGGCATCAAGTAAACGTTCATAGTCCTCCTTGGGAAACTTACAATCAATCGGAAGATACACCGCTCCATCCTCTGATCCTGGCAACTTCACCGCGAACTCGACTCTTTGCTGGCTCCCTTTCTTACAAATCACATTGGTATCATACTGGTCTCTTGTAAGAATATCATCCAGAATATTCTTTGCTTGAATCTCCCCCATTATCCCTCTACTTTTGATATTTCCCAATATTCTCTTCAGGTCATTCACTCCATTGGCCAATTCCTGCATCTCACCAAGACCCTTGTGCACCGCATTGAGTTGCTGTGACACCACCTGGAAGGATTGAGAAAGGCTGGTGCTCAATCTGGAATCCACGCTTTGGCGGATCAATTCCAACTTGGCATCGTTATCACTTCGAATCTTATCAAGGGAGGAGGCGACTTGCTTATCCAGTATTCCTACACTCTGATTTACCGAAGTGCGAAACTGTTCCAACATGTTCAACATCTCTGTACGGTTGACACTGTTGTCTCTGGTCAGTTGATCCAAAGATGCCTTGAGGTAAGGATCCTCTGATCTCTTCCGAAAAAGAAGAATCACCAAAAAGACAATTGCCAACACAAGAACCACCACTATTATTCCCATTGCTCCGCCTCTTTCCCAGGATAACAGAAACAGTTCCTTTAGAAAAGGAAAACACTATACAAAAGGAGACCATCAGAAATGGTCTCCTTCTTCATAAACAAATCGGTTGTTTCTTACTAATCAAGGAACAAGGACAACCTCTCCGTTAGGATATCTCTTAGCAACATAATCCTTGATCTTCTGGCTCTTCAGAGCTTTGACCAAGGCGACGATGCCAGGATTATTCTCATTACCTTTCTTGACAGCGATAACATTCACGTAGGGGCTGTCCGCACCCTCGACAAACAACCCATCCCTTGTCGCTACAAGACCCGCAGGAATAGCATAATTGCCGTTGATGATGGCAGCATCCACATCAGAAAGCACACGGGGAAGAGAAGCAGCTTCAATCTCATTGAATTTCAAAGATTTTGGATTGTCTTTGATATCCAAAGGAGTAGCTTCTAGACCCACTCCAGCCTTGAGAGTAAGCAATCCGGCACTTTGGAGCAAAAGCAGAGCACGACCTTCGTTGGTCGGGTCATTGGGGATTGCCACAGAAGCATTATTAGGGAGCTCAGCGATGCTCTTGTATTTCTTGGAATACAGGGCGAATGGTTCCACATGGATGCCCCCGGCATTTGCAAGATGGAACCCCTTTTCCTTGTTAAAGGATTCAAGATACGGAATATGTTGGAAGTAATTGGCGTCAATCTCACCACTTTCCAGTGCTTCATTCGGGGTCACATAATCAGTGAACTCAATGACCTTCAAGGTAATACCTTGTTTTGCCAAATCATCTACAACAAGATTAAGCAACACCGCATGTGGTTCGGGAGTCGCACCAACCTTCAACACCACATTGGAGGAAGTGCTTTCCTTTGAACCCTGGGCAAATAAGGCAGAGGTCAAGGCCAATAATACCACTAATACTGATACAAGAATCTTTCTCATACTATTTTCTCCTATAGATAAATTCACAGAGAATGCTCTATGAGCATCGTAAGTTACAAGATAAATTGGTTGTGTTATTGAATTATGAATATATTATGCCCGGCAGGGCATCATCATGAGAGACATCATGGAAATGGTACAGATACTCATCTTATTCATGACTCTCTCCTTGGTTTGATGGCCTGAAGATAAAACATTTTGAAAATAATTTCAAGTATGGCATTCCCAAGGAATGGATTTTCATGCAGGAAATATGCAAAAAACAAGTAAAAAGAACAAATATTTATCTTTTGGACATGAGTTTGGCACTGATCTTGTTCCCTGTCACCTGGATTATTTCGACAAGGACAAGGATGACCACCACGGAAACAAACATGACATCACCGCGAAAACGTTGATACCCATATCTGATAGCCAAATCCCCCAGACCTCCACCGCCGATGGCTCCTGCCATGGCCGAGTAACCAATCAGATTGATGATAGTCAAGGTCACGCCACTCACCAAGGAAGGCAGAGCTTCAGGGATGAGCACTTTAAACACTATCTGGGAATTGGTTGATCCCATAGCTCTGGCGGCTTGAACCACACCGGGATTGACTTCCTTCAATGAGGTCTCTATGACCCTTGCCACAAAAGGAGCCGCAGCTATGGAAAGAGGCACAATGGTTGCCGCAGTACCAATACTGGTTCCAAGAATCAGGCGAGACAAAGGAAAAAGCAAAATCATCAAGATAATAAAAGGAAAAGAGCGCAACACATTCACAATCCGTCCCAAAATATTGTTCACTACAAGATGAGGGATGATGCCTCCTTGTTCCATAGGACTGGTGATAGTCAGGAAAATTCCTAAAGGCAACCCAATAACCAAGGAGAACAAGGTGGAAAAAAACACCATGGACAAAGTTTGTCCTGTTGCATTCAATACAAGAATCCAAAGCGTGCTCATTTTTGCACCTCCTCAACGATGACTCCCTGATTCTTCAATTCCGCAATTACCTGAGGCAATAGGCTGGATGAGGGACAGAGGATATCGACAATCATGGTACCAATCTCCTTATCCCCGACCGTCTGGACACCTCCTGCCCTTAGATTGAAGTCAACCCCAAAGGTCCTGCTGATACGAGAAAGAACTGGTTCGTCGGTCGCATTATCCGGAAAGCGCAAAACATAAGACCCCTCTTTATGGGACCACTGGTATACTTTGTTCTTCTTGCCCTCATCGACTCCTACCAAGCGACTGAGAAAATCCTTGGTCACAGGATTCTGAGGATGACTGAAGATGTCACTGACAAACCCCTCTTCCACAACTTTTCCTTCATCAAGGACAGCCACAGAGGAACAGGCATCACGGACAACTTCCATCTGGTGGGTAATCATCACCACTGTCAGACTCATTTTTTTCTGGATCTCCTTAATCAGGTCCAAAATGGCACTGGTAGTCTGGGGATCCAAAGCACTGGTCGCCTCATCGCAAAAAAGGATATCAGGCTTGCACGAGAGCGCACGGGCGATGGCCACCCGTTGTTTTTGCCCCCCACTAAGAGTGCTGATAGGAGCTTCCTCTCTTCCTTCGAGGCCTACAACCCGTAAAAGTTCGGAAACTCTTTTTTTTATCTCCTCATGAGAATATCCATTAATCTCCATGGGATAGGCTATGTTCTGTGCACAGTTTCGACTCGAAAAAAGATTGAAGTTCTGGAAAATCATCCCTAAATGCCGGCGCCGTAGAAGCAAATCCTGATTATTCAAGTTATCAACCCTGTTGCCGTCGTAATAGATTTCTCCGTCATCAGGCTTTTCCAGCAAGGAAATCAAACGCACCAGAGTTGATTTTCCTGCACCGCTACGTCCAATTATCCCATAGATGGTGTTGGAGGGAATTGATAAACTCACATCATTCACCGCATGCAACTGAGCATAAGAACGTTTCAGGTTTTTTAATGTGATTTGCATAAGACCCCCCAAAAGAGATATCAATCAACCCATCATAGCCAAAAGCAAGAGCTTGCTCAATATGAAGCAATTACGTTCCATAAACCGGCTATGGCTACAAAAATATATACCATTTTTCTCAAAATCGGGGTTTCCAATCTCACAAAAATCCACTGGCCAAGGAAAGTTCCACAAAGAATGGCGACCCATCCAATCAGGACAAGAGACCAGGGACCTGAACTCATGGAACCTTTTGCAATCCTAACGGTAATGCTCTGCAGGTTTGAGAAAAAGAAAAAAGCCTGTAAGGTACCCATATATTCTTCTTTTCCCTTCAACGAGCTCATAAAGTAAAGGGCCGTAGGGGGCGCACTTATTCCAAACATGCCATTGCAGACGCCACTCGCCATCCCGACGAGGAGACCATTCCGTAAGGAAGGCTTAATCCGCAATTCGGAAGGAAAAACAAGAAAGAAAACAGCCAAAGCGATGAGAAAGAAACCAAGAATACGGGTCATGATAACCGACTGGATGCTCAGACTGAGCAAGGTGGCGAAGACACCAACGAAGAGAGAAAGAAACAGCACAGGGAACAATACTCTCCATTGAATGCTGTTACGATAACGAAACATCAGATAGGAGGTGCTAGCTAAAGCGATAAGGTGACAAAGGGTCACACTTGTACTGAAAGAGAACCAATGTGGGAAAAAAATCAACATGACAATGGGGGCGCCAAACCCGGTTGTGGCTTGAATAAGGGCCCCAAGGATTACAACGAGAACCAGGGAAAGAATAAGATCCATATAAAGATGATACGGCTTCCTCTGCAAACAGTAAAGAAAAGATGGCAAGTCTTTCCTCTCTTTCTCGCATTCCAGGCTCCCCTCACTTACCTCAAACCTTCACAGATACAGATTAGTACACGACAAAGCTGTGGGCTGTCACCACGTCAAGCCAGGTATCGCTTATCAATCGGTCAGTGAAAGCATCAACCGCCTTCATGCCAGGATAGAACGACATCTGGTACGCTTTTTTCCAATCCTTGAAAGTCACTTCATACGTGAATGACTGAGGCAAGATAACTTTGCGGGTATCGAAGGGACCGCATAATGCCTGTACCACGCCACTATGGATGGAAGAACGCACCGTAGAGACAGGGACACAGAATGTAGAAGAACCCACCCCTCGCTTGGTCACCACCGTGGTGATACCGGGCACGAGGTCTTTTGCAAGAGTACAAATACGCTCATCGCCGGAGATGAAGAGCACGGGAACATCGAGCGAGGCTGCGGTGTAACTGTTGAGCAGGAACTCACTCATGGAGGATCCGTTGAGCCGGAGGTAAAGGCTATTGCCCGTCGATGTGTGGCTCAAGGTGAAGTTTGGATCCCCTGCAGGAGCATGATAGCCAATATACAACACCCCATCGAACGAATCATCGGAGGGTGTAACATAGTTTGTGTAAATGGAAATCTGCTATGCTAAAGAAGGAGTAGCAAATGACCAAGAGAAACAAACGAGAGAAAGATGCCATCGATGAAATCGTCGACCAACTGGACCTTAA
>JBAXZS010000126.1:0-7003 GCA_041670175.1 Sphaerochaetaceae bacterium
AATAGGTCAAAGTCAAGGAGCATCTTCTTGTGCCGGCCATCACGTTCCGTAATCAAATTGTATCCAAGCTTACGTACTTCCTTTCCTGCAAAGTCACTTGCCATTTTGCTTATAGATAGGTACAAGGTGCATTATAATATCCGACTGAAAGAAAAAAACTCCAGCTGGATTGTTGTCTCCTTTCAGTCTTCTTGAAAACTTCACGCAAAAAATCCAGAGATTAATCACTCACTATCATATCAACGATAATACATTTAACTTCTTATGCACCAAAAAGAAGACAGGGAGAGAAAAAGATATCTCTCCCCTTAGGATTACTTTGCATTCAGCTTATCAAGAGCAGCTTGCGCATTGTCTTTGTAGAGAACATCAACACCAGCATCAATGTTCTTCTCAAAAGCCTCTCCCTTGAGTTTCTTCAATGCATACTGGATGCCAAGATATCCCATGTTCTCAGGTCTCTGGGCGATCGTGCAGAACAAATCGTTAGCAAGGATGGACTGCAAGGCGCTCTTGTTTCCATCGAATCCACTTACTTTCGCTTTTACGTTGGCCTGGGCACATGCTCTCTGGGCTCCAAGAGCCATGTCATCATTCGCACAGAATACAATGTCGATATCATCAGTCGTCTGAAGCACATTCTGCATCACATTGTAGGCTTTCTCCCTATCGGAATATCCTGGTTGATAAGCGACAAGCACATACCCCGCTTTGGTGAATGCATCCTTGGCACCGGTAGCTCTCTGTCCACAGGTAGGATTACCAGGAGCCCCCTCGATTATGACAACCCGCGCTTTCTTTCCATTCATTTGCTTGATAAGAAATTCAGCACCCATGACACCTGCATCATAGTTTGCAGTCCCAATGAAGGTATCATACTTGTCAAAACCCTCAACAGCCATAGGCGTATCAATCAAAATGACAGGAAGCCCCGCTGCCTTGGCCTTGGTCAGCACATTCACCGCCGTCTGAGGTTGCGAAGGAGAGAACACCAACGCATCAGGTTTATTTGCCAAGGCATCTTCAACCATGTTGATCTGCTGCACAACCGCATCTTCTGTTGGTGGTCCTGAAATAGTCAGGTCAACATCAAACTCTTTTGCAGCCTCCTTGCACCCATTGGCTACTCTCTGCCAATACTCAGAACTCAAAGTCTTCAATACTACCGCGATTTTTGTCTTTTTAGGTGCGGTACCCTGTCCCGCAGCCGTTTCCGCGGTACCATTTGCAAAGACTCCTGGAGAAAACAGCAACAATGCTAACAGCAAGAACACAATACCCGACTTTTTCATTTTCTACCTCCTGTTTTGTAGATGAAATGATTCCTTTTTATCTGAGGGAAACCCCTCATTCTTTCTCAACCTATTAACTCACTTTTGAATTCTGGTTCCTTAACACATCGATGTAGACCGCAATGATGATTACGAAACCGATGACAACCGTCTGGAAATTCGCATTGACGTTCATCAGGTTCAGCCCATTACGAAGCACGGAAATAATGAGCACCCCGATGAGGGTGTTCTGTATCTTGCCCACACCACCAGCGAAGCTTGATCCTCCAATGATTACCGAAGCTATTGCATCGGTATCATAATCCTTACCGGCAAGGGGATACGCGGAATTCACCCGGCCGACCAATACAATGCCAGCCAAGGCGGCGAAGAACCCGCTTAGGGAATAAACAATCAGCAACACTCTGTCCACATTGATACCTGAAAGCCTTGCTGCTTCCTTGTTCCCTCCGACAGCATAGATATATCGGCCTGTAGCTGTGCGGTTCATGAAGAAATACATGATGGTATAGAGTATGGCAACCAGGATGACACTTACCGGAACGATACCTATCGATTTCTCTCCACAGAACAGAACCGCAGGGGCAAACCCGTTGATGGAAAGAGTCCCTGTCACCAATAGGGCAAGGCCAGCGCCAATCATCTTAGTGCCGATGGTGGAAATGAACGGATGAGGAAGACGAAGTTTGGTAAGCAATAATCCATTAAACAACCCGAACGCAGTCCCCACTCCCACACAGACCAGCATGGAAAGTAAGGGATTCCAGGAAAGCCTGACAGCCACAATCCCCATGACCATGATGGAAAGGGCTAGAATTGATCCGATGGAGAGATCGATGCCAGCAGTAAGGATTGCCAGGAATTCACCTATCGAGTAAACAGCAATCAAGGATGCCTGTGAAAGCACATTCCTAAGATTCGAGATAGTGAGGAATCTAGGTGCAAGAATTGCGATTATGATACAAAGTAACAAAAGACTCATCACAATACCGATGTTACTTCCCCGTCCGTTCAGTTTCGCCATAAAAGATTGAAAAGCACCTGTTTCCTTTTTGTTCTCCGTTTCATTAGCCATGGATTACCTCCTTTGCGAGCTTTACCGGCCTGTTTGTCTTGAGTGAGATATTTATTGCCTCAGCGATCTCCATTGAAGCGACTCCATCACTAACGCCCACTGCGGCTTTGCTCCTATTTGCAAGCACGTCAGCCACAAAGACTTTCATTTCGTTCAGATAAGCATCCGCAAACCTTTCCAGGAACCCTGGCATGGTACTCACCGCCATCAAGCCGGGCTTAAGCACGATGTTAGGCTCTTTCTGCAGTTGCCCTACAAAGCAGGCTCCATTCTCACAGACAATCTCGGTACGGATGTCATACCCATACAGGGCATTTCTGCTGACTTCAAGAAGGGCAAGCTTTCCATTCTCAAACTGCAGGGAAACAGATGCATGATCAATGTCCCCGATCTTTTCTAGTTCAGGAAATCTCACTACGCCACCTTTCGCATAGACCTCCGTCACTTCACAACCAAAAAACCAACGGCACAGGTCGATATCGTGGATGGCCATGTCGATAATCAAGCCCCCACTATGCTTGGCAAACTCAAGAGGAGGACAACCGGGGTCTCTTCCGATTGCCAGGATAGAGACAGGTTTTCCTATCTCCCCACTGTCAATGCGTTTCTTGGCCTGGGCATAGCCGGAATCAAAACGGCGCATGAAGCCAAGTTGCACGAAAGCCTGTCTCTCATCTACAAGCTTCTGAAGCTTTTTCGCTTCTTCTAGCTTCATGGCTAAGGGTTTCTCACAAAACACTTTTTTCCCAGCGAGAATTGCCGCCTGCAGCAAGGGCGCATGCATGCTCGTTGGAGAAGCAATGATGACAGCTTCAATTTCTTTATCAGCAAGCAATAGATTGTAATCAAGATAGGCACATACCTTGGGGAATGTTTCAGTGAACCTGTCCAAAGCTTCCTGAGACACATCGGACACCGCCACCAGCTCAGCCTCTGGAATGCTAGCCATGAGATTGCTTGCATGTCGGGATCCCAATCTCCCGAGTCCTATCACTCCACATTTTAATTTTCTCATCTTTTCAAAACCTCTTGTTGTTGTTTGTCGAAACCAATGCCTGAAGCGGCATACATGAGCTTTTCCTGAGTGAAATCCTTGCGCTCAAGGGTCCCCATGACATTCCCCTCATGCATGACCATGATCCTGTCGGCCATCCCCATGCATTCATCCATCTCGGAACTGATCATGATCACCGCCTTTCCCGCAGCGAGAAGATCATTGACCAAGTTATAGACCTCCACTTTCGCTCCCACATCAATGCCCCGGGTCGGCTCATCAAAGATAAAAATGTCACAATTGGTCATGATCCATTTCGCAACTACAACCTTTTGCTGGTTTCCCCCACTGAGAGAACCAGCCAAGGTATAGACACAGGGGACCTTGATCCGCATATTATTCACTGCTACCTCGGTGGCTTTTCTCAAACCAGCAAGATCCAAGAAGCCATGTTTCCTGAATTTGCCAAGCGCAACCAAGGTGGAGTTGAATTCCACGGATTGCAACAGCACCAGTCCCTGGCTCTTCCGGTCTTCGGTAAGGAAGGCGATGCCTGCATTAATGGAATCAGAAGGACACTTGATGTTGACCTTCTTGCCTTTAACAAAAACCTCTCCGCTCACAGTCCTGTCGGCACCGGTAATTCCCCTTGCCATCTCGGTTCTTCCCGCTCCCACAAGGCCAGAAATACCTAAGATCTCCCCTGCATAAGCTTTGAAAGAAACATCCTTATAGGCTCGTTCGCCGGTGAGGTTCCTGACTTCCAGCATGACCTTGCCCCTTGGAAAGGTCTTTTTCGGATATTTTTGTTTGATATCATGCCCCACCATCAGAGAAACCATCTTGTCAATGGTAACCTCGCCGATAGGAATCGAATCTTTGACCAGCTCCCCATCACGCAACACGGTCAAGGAATCACAAATCGCCAGGACTTCCTCAAGCCGATGGGAAATATAAATCTGAGTGACCCCCCTGTCCTTGAGCTTGCCCATGATCTTGAATAACTGCTTGGTCTCTTTCTCACTTAGGGAAGCTGAGGGCTCATCAAGAATAACCAGTTTCGCATTCGCATGCGCCGCCTTACAAATCTCAATCATCTGACGAGTGCCAACTCCCAGAAGCCCCAGTTCGATGTTCGGATCAATATCAAGGTCAAACTCTTCCAAAAGTTTTCTTGTCTCCTGTTCCTGCTTTTTCAAATCCAGGACATTCCTCCGCTTCAGGATTTCCCGTCCAAGAAAAATGTTTTCAGAGACAGTCATGTATGGGACTTGGTTCAATTCCTGGTAGATACAGGCAATTCCCAGTTTCATTGCCTGTTCAGGAGTGAATCCACAATAATGATTCCCTTCATATAAGACCTCTCCCGAGGTTGGAAGATGGGCTCCGGCAAGTGTCTTGATCAAAGTGGATTTCCCTGCACCATTTTCTCCAATGAGTCCATGAATCTCGCCTTTCTTAACTTTTATATTCACCTTGTTAAGGGCGACCACTCCAGGATATATTTTTGTAATGTCCTTGAACTCAAGCAACGTATTCTCGTTTTCCACAAAAGCCTCCTTGCAGGTGCAAACCTTAGGGATTGAAGCAAACTGAACAATTGCAAACGTTTCCATTTTTTGTTCCAAAGCAACAAAGCACACAAAAACCATATTGCAAACGTTTCCAATATTATTATTATACCAACTGTTTTTTTAAAACGTCAAGAAAAACATTTAAAAATAGTTTTTCAGGTTAATTATATTTTTTGAGAAATATTTTAATACTATTGCGTTTATGAACGATAATACGCAACTAATCTGCCAAATCATGGAGCAATTCAGCGCATGATGAACTACGAAGAGCCTCTGGCAACGAAAATAGGTTTGATAGCTATCTGCTTGGCTTTATGGGGTAAACCTGCATCCTTTTCCTCAAAAAAGGAAAAAAGAAGCTGGCAGACCATGCAGGCCAGGTCCTCCTTTGGTTGATGCAGGGAGCTAAGCGCCGGTTTCGAATAATGAGCCAGGTCACTGTCATCGAATCCAAAGATTGCCAAATCATCAGGAATGGAGAATCCTGCATCCTGCAGGGCTCGCATCGCTCCAAGGGCCATAAGGTCATCGGTGCCGAAAACCGCCGTAGCATTATGGAAGACATCAATATGCTCGGCGACCATTTCCCTTGTCAAATTGAAATCAGTCTCCCCCTCAAGAATCGTGACATGGGCTCCAGCCTTTTTGGCGGAATCGCAAAAGCCCCGCTTCCTGAGCTCAAATTCCTTATGCGGTTCTTTTACGGCAAGCAGCACCAGCTCACTATGACCCTTGGCGAGAAAATAATCTGCGACCATCTTGCCTCCTTCATAGTTGTCGGTAAACACACAATCGAAATCAGAAATCATCTCTGTCGCGGGGAAGTGGGCAAAGACAGTCGGGACCGATTCCGAGCGGAGTATGTCCAAGGTCTGCTGGCTGGGGAATTCGGTCAGGATGATGAAGCCGTCCACCTTGTGCCGGGCAACAAGACGGACAATGTTGTTACTTCCGTTAAAGTGGTTTCTCTGATAGGTCAGGATGATATCCACATCACGCTCCTCCAACTGGGTAGCGATGATGTTAAGCAGCTGTCCATGATATACATTCACATTGATCTTAGGGAAATCCTCAGGAAGCACGACCGCAATAGTATGGGCTTTTTTCGTGATAAGTCCCCGGGCATATACATTGAATTCGAACCCCATCTCCTTTGCGATTCTTTTGACTTTCTCACTCGTCGCCTTTGAGGAAAGAGGACTGTCATTCAAACAACGGGAGACTGTTGAAAAGCTCACCCCGGCCACACGGGCGACATCTTTTATCGTTACCTGCTTCATATTATTCCTGCCGATGCCAGAGTAGCATACTTTTCTAAGGAAAAAAAGAACAATGGCTCAGTAGGTTCAAATTCTTTGTCCTCTTATCCTAAAACAAAGACTATCATTGATTTTTATGAGGCCCTCAAAGTCAACGGGAGATCCGGTATCCTTCAGCAAGTTCCTGCACCAAACCCTCATCGACCAACTGCTGGAGGGCATACTCAATCCGCTCGCTCTCAAAAGGAAGGATATGTACAATCGCTTCCTTGTCCTTGGTCCCTGTCTCCGAGAGCAAATGGATGAGTTGCCCCCGTATCTGTCTGTTGGAATCCTTGAAGGTGGACTGTTTGTGGTATACGGCGCTTTTCTTGTTGGGATTGCTTATCAAGCACTTGAGCAACACACCGTAATCCATAAGGGCATAGTACCAATTCTTTGTATCATCGACATAGGTCAGCAGGGAGGAGAGCTTTTGCTCAAGGATGGCATCCCTGACCTTTTCATCCCCAGGGAAAAAGGCATAGATAAGAACCCTCCTGATATTTGTCTCCAAATAGATCGCCTTGTCATGATAACAAAAGCACTGTATGGCGGAAGCCGTTGCGGGACCAATCCCGGGAAGGCTCTCGATAAGGGCCCGGTCATTGGGGATGGTCCAGCCCCATGCCTCTGTGCTTTTTGCCGCTTTCTGAAGATTCAGTGCACGCCGGTTATATCCCAAGCCTTTCCAATGAGAGAGCAACTGGTCGAAAGGCACTTGGGATAATGACAGGAAATCAGGCCAGAGACCCAGGAACTCCTCATAT
>JBAXZS010000127.1:0-6930 GCA_041670175.1 Sphaerochaetaceae bacterium
ATTTCGAAGCAGCTTGTCACCAGAGATGTCGGTGACATCAGGAGCCGTCCGAAGGATGAGGACATCAGGGATGATTCCACAGTCGATGATGAGGAGGAGAGGCGATGCCAAGAGTAAGCAGGCTGAAGGATGGGTATGAGGATGCCTTGAAGGAATTGGGAGACCTGAGGAAAAAGCAAAGGGAGCAACAGGTCCCCATGGACAAAAGTGGAAAGACTGTTGAAGGAAATCATCCTTCTGATCAAGCTGTAACATCACAGGAAATGGAGTGTCTCTACCAACGAGTGTCAAAAAATCTGGAAGTTGGGGATTACCCGGCCATTGTCAGCGCACAGTGGCCGGTCTTAAACGTATCGGTGGCCGAACTTAGGCACAAATTGCACTTTAGCCACGCAAGCAACTTTGTGTCCTTTTTCCATTCTGTTTCAATCAGTGGCAAAACATTTACATATGAAGATTCTAGAGCCCCTCTCTTTGATTTTGAGTCAGCCATAGGTGGTGCTGAGCGTGATACTGGTGGTGCTAATTGTGAAATTTACAGTGCTCAAGCATGAAAATACTCACTCTTCTTCATCTTCGTCAAAAAAAACTTGATTATACAATGGATATAGACTATTAATACGTTCTTTTGGCCTGCCAATCTCATCGTAAAGACAAATAGTAGACTCAATCAGCTCTGTTGAGATGACTCCTTTGGCCAGATCATTTATATACTCAGATATGAATGAAATATCAAAGTCTAAAGGCTCAATTTGTTTCAAGTAATTCATGGTTCCGTTTATCTTATCTGTATTAACAAGAAAAACTATGAACTCAATAGCTGATATGTAGCGATTTTGCGAGATTTTTTCCACTATGGCAGCTCCATTTCTATCAACTTTGGTCTCCTCATAAAAAAGCCTTCTGTAATTCGGTTGATAACATAATTCACTTAACGCACAATTTTTATCAGCAATTGATTCCTGTATTAAAGTGTGATATCTATAACAAATCCTACTTACACTTCGCCCAACAAGTTTCTTAATCTTATCCAAATCATAGATAAAAATAGAAGGATCTTCAGGTATACTGTGAATTTTATAATTGTCGAATAAATATTGATCAAAGGCTACTTTCTCCGGAAATTTGTTATACTTGCCAACTGAATATCTAAAGTACCGTAATGAAGTATAAAAATGCTGCAACAACATGAACAAAGCATTATCCTGAGGGCAGAACTGCAATGCTTTCATTTTTTTTATTTCAACATTAAGATCATTCAGTGAATGCGTTATCAGCCTCTTTTCATAGGCTTCAGCGTTTGATTCATCAATATTCCATAGCAATACTAGAAGTGATTTTTGAAACCGTTCTATCCCAACAGACCACGAATAGAATATATGAAATATGTCCTCATTCCTTGAAAAATTGGACAAATTGCTAAATTCATCAAGACCTTTACAAATGAAAGTGGCTGCAATCTCAAGTTCCTCAAGAAGTGAGAAATTTTCGTTATACTCTATGACATCCATTAAGATCCTCCTTATGAAAATTTGTCTACAAACAAAGGCAAATCAAGTCGTTGCCCCAAAAGGCAAAAGAAAAATCCTTGAGTCTTTACTTGGCAAAAGTAAACTTTGGTTTTACTTTATTTTTTCCATACCATTCGTCAAACATATCCTTTTCAATCCATAGAAATGAAAGCAGTTCATCCTCAGAATATTCCATCTCTTTCTCATAGAAATCAATCAAAGCTTGTATCAATAATGGTTTTTCTTTTTCCAATGGAAGTGGCTCTTGAACTCCATAAGGGGCCAATTGAGAATAAAGATAACTTGCAGTTCTCTTATCAATCACTCCGAGATCACTACTACGTTTCACCAAAGATTTCATCGATACTTTCCATTCTTGCTTAATCGGAACTAGTTGCCTGATATTAGTCAATCTATGAGGGAGTACTCTCACGATTTCATCTGCCGGCATAAGAAATTCACTTGCAAACGCCCAAGCTTCATCTTCACAAGTATCAGAAGGCATTTGATGCATTACAATATGTCCCAATTCATGGGCTAACGTCATTCGATATTTTTCTCCCTGGAAAACATCATTCAAAAAAATCATAGGATGTTCCCCCATTCCTCCGCGCAATGTGAAACCATCAATCTTGGGAGACTCAAACCTTGCAAATGATATGATTACACCATGATCTTCCAGCAGCTTAGTCATGTTTTCAATCGGCCCTTTTGGCAATCCAAAACTTCTCCTAGTGTATTGTGCAATTCGAACTGGATCACTTGATACAACACCATCCTCATCAATAGGCATCATAGTGATGTTGACATCAAACTCGTCCAATTCCAATTGCGAAAGCATATTATTGATTTGTATCCGTTGAATGTTACCCAAAGCTTCTGCACTTTCAACGAACTTCTTGGAAGCAGTAATTTTTTTTCTGTGAAATGGTGTCGCTGGGGGATAAATTTTGCTGTTATTGCAGAAAAACTTTTTAGGGAAATTTAGATTTTCTGACAATCTACGTATTTCATCATCAGATGGATGAGCAATCCCTGCCTCAAACCTATACAAAGCTGTCTGAGGAATTCCTGTTGTAGTGCTTAAGGTGCGTTGCGACAACATCCTATATGTCCTAGCCAGAGTTAGCATCGACGCATTGAAGCAATTAGAATCTAATTGCATTTTTTAGCCTCCATATATGTTAAACCGATATCAATTATGGATGTGAAGTTCCAGTTTTCTTCTTTTTAAACTTTGCTTTCAGTTTTTGCAATTCTTCGTAAGGAGAATTATCCTGTGAACAGGGGAACATCAACGACTGATTTCCAATATCCCCATAGAATGGGACCTTAGTAAAATGAACACCATTACCAGTAGGACACTGAATACCCACCTCTGTAATTTCGTAACCGGTAGAATCCGTTGAGTAATAAATATAGGCATGTACTTGGTCTTCATCCAATTCCTGAAAACTTAAATTCTCCTGCCCATCAAAATCCCTTGCAAATTGGGAATGTTGGGAAACCTTTACTTTTCCATCATCCCCTGTCTTGGATAATGCAATAACCAATTTATGTTTGTATACCATAAATTTCTGCTGTTCATTTCTTCTCGTGATTATAAAAATTTCTGGATCGGAAAGTATTTCAGCATTCTTAAGAATTTCATCCCATACCAATCCATGGACTGAAGCATAAATTGATAATCTTGTTAAGGCCTGTAGGTTATCTTTGTTTTTCTCCAAATGATCTTCTAGCTTTTCTCTGATGATTGCAGTCAAAACATCTCCGTGTGCAACAGCAAACTCTGGCAACAAATCATAAGTTTTCATTGACACCTCACTTTTGTCATTTTATAGTTTAATGATTCAAATTTGATTTGTCAATATTATTTAAAATGATTCAGTTATGATTCACAGAAATAAATGTACTCAAAGGGCTTCACTATCTGATTTATAATTCTATCATAAACATTCCTGTACTAGACTGAAAAATCCATATAATAGTTCTCGTCATCTATCTCATAGAACTTCACTCCGTTACGTTCGTACCTAATAAGGTCTTCACTCTTCACAAATGCCCCATCTGGCAATCCAAGTCGTTTCCTGAAATATCTCCCAATAATGCTGTTATCGTGCAAAGTATGGATAGCAGCTTCTTCACCTTTTTGTGCTCTCGTACATATCAGCGTTTGCCTATCATCGGTTATCACCGTAAAGAACTTCGTGCGACAGGGAAAGAAATCACTTTTATACACTTGTGGAGAAAGCTGGATATATGCCTGATTAGGCTCACGGCTTCCTCTTTGACCCCAGCTCGAGCTTGTCGCCCGGCTTGGCCTTTACATGATTGGAAATCTTTATCCTGTACCAATAATTCTGATACTTCTTGTTGAATTGGCTTCTGGAGTATGGTTTCAAGTCCTTCAATGCGGCTTGAGCGCAATACTCGTTGAAAAGCAATTCCACAGTCACATGTGGATCTGACAGTTCTTTGTGGACCTGTTCAAGGTTGATCTTCATGTAATCATCCTTATGCTGCCTTGGTTTGTTGAGGAGCTTCTGGACTTCCCTGTTGGTCAGTGCAGAGGCTTGCTCGCTGGTCAACTTAGCCTCGTTAGCTTTCTTGATGATGGCATCCATTGTACGCCATTTATATTCCAGAAGCTTGCTGATCTCATTCTTCGAATTTCCCTCATCCCTGAGACGGAGAACCTGTTTGTAATCTTTCATTGATTACCTCCAAAATAATGATTTGGTTTCCCGGCACCACTATATGGATTGACATCAATGTCTAAAGAACAGTAATGCCCTTCTGTATTTTTATGAGATTCAATTATGTATTATTCGTAGGATTCTGTTCTGTAGTTTAATGAGATTAATCAAGAAAGCTCCATCATTGTATTGTAATCATTGAGGAAGATGCATTCATATTTCAGGATTCTGTGGCGAGTAATAAGACCGCCTAAAAGAAGAGAGAAAGGCAGTTGGAATGAGAGAACCCAGGCTGTCTGTGGATTGAAAAGCTGGAGATCCGGTCCTTTCATATCAATGACCTTGCCCTGCTCCAGTATTCGTAAGCGTCGCCTCACTTGTGATAGAGAAGGCCGATGCTGCCAAGGCAAAGAGTATGGACGAGAGTACAAGCCTGAATAGGTCGATATTTCTAGGACCATTGATGTTCTGTCCGAAGATGTCTCTAAAACCGGCATTGATAATACATGGACGGATACGATGTATCTGCTAGCTCCACTTTTGCTGATTGAGCTTCTCTAGAGATTCGAGAATATTGCCGGTGTTCAAAAGCAAGGATGGCAAGACTGGGATGCAATTCACAAGACTTGGCATGAGCATAATGCGAAAGAGGAATACCCTCTTTTTTACTGAAGGCTTCTTGTGGGAATCCAACTTTGATTCTCGTAGTGCGGATACAAGTTGCGAGAAGAATTAAGGACAATGAGAAATACAAGGATGCAGGTGTCATTATGCCAGAGGTGCACTTATTTCCGGCCAGTGAAGGTCCGGGATATTTTGCCACCAAGGGTTTTGACTGTGAGGAAAGCGAACGGTATCACAGGCACACCGCCTGTGGCTTGTTACAGATTGAAAGTTGCTGATATCTGTCAAATCAGCAATAATCTCTCTTCAGGCTCGGTTCCTTACTTTCACTAAGGAGGGTTCTTTCACCACTGTGGTGAAAAACTAATGAGCACGCTTGCGTGTTTTCTCAGTTGTCAATAAGGCTATCTTGAAATAACGACCATGAATTGAGCTCCTTATTTCAAAATAGATTTACATATTGAAATTAGCATGCTATTATACGATGTATTATTTCAGTTTACATCTGAGGAGATTAATGTGATGGAGAACAGGGCAGGAGCGTTCAAGACACAACTTTCCGGGGAAATGGCATACCAGTCGTTCCTTCCTTCTCCCCTTCCTCCGCATCCTCCTCTCGTTATTGACGAGGAGATGACTCAGTTGCTCATCCAGGCGAATACATGGATTGCCAAATTGGAGAGCATCTCATCGCTGATCCCGCATATTGCATTATTTGTGTCGATGTATGTCCGCAAGGAGGCCCTGATGTCGTCCCAGATCGAAGGTACCCAGTGTACGCTCGAGGATGTGCTCGACCCTGCGTTGGAGTTGAATGCGAACCGGGATGTTGCGGGTGTCATCAATTATATCAAGGCTACCGATTACGCAATCAACCGCTTGCAGGAGTTACCACTTTGCAACCGGCTGATCAGGGAGACCCATGCAGTGTTGATGACAGGAGTGCGGGGACAGGAGAAGAGTCCCGGGGAGTTCCGCATTTCACAGAATTGGATTGGTGGGGAAGGGGTATCTTTGAAAAAGGCCCGGTTCATTCCTCCACATCCTGATGACATGGTTGTAGCATTGTCCGATCTGGAGAAGTATATGAATGCGCCAGACTCCCTTGATGTACTGGTCCGCTGTGCCCTGATCCATTACCAATTCGAGACGATCCATCCGTTCCTGGATGGGAACGGACGCATCGGCCGCCTGTTGATCACCCTGTTTCTCATGAAGCAAAAGATACTGACGACTCCAGCCCTGTACATATCCTACTTCCTGAAGAAGAACAGGAGGGAGTATTACGATCGGCTGACTCTGGTTCGCTTTAAGGGGGATTATGAACAATGGATCAAATATTTCCTGAAGGCCGTGTCTGAATCGGCGCAGGATGCCTATGAGAACATCCTGCGTCTGGCAAAGCTCCACGATGCACATGTGGCTCGCATCAATACCCTGGGGCGTGCAAGGCTCACGGCACTGCAACTGTTTTCATACCTGGAGCGCAATCCTATCATGGAGATCAAAGGAACTGCCGAGGCTTTGCATCTATCGTTCAATACGATTGCTGGTGCAGCCAAGCGCCTAGTCGATATCGGCATTCTTGTCCAGTCAGGAGGGAATCAGCGGGGAAGGACCTTCAGTTACAAGGAATATCTTGATATCCTGCGGGATGGAACGTGATGTTGCCTACGAATGATCACTTGACGGGCATGTAGGAAGCTGAGAGGAATGCTAGGGTTTTAGCCGACCAAGCCTTGGTCATGTACTGCGAAGAGTGTTGTTTGATGAGAACCTTGATTCACTCAGTGCGCAAGGTCCTTTCCTTTGTTAGCGCTTGCTCTTTGCTAACTTACTATTTCAGTGGTATGCCTGATTAAAGGAAACAGTTTGGGAAAACCTCGGATACCAGGCGGCGATTGTCTGAGCAATCAGACTTCAGTCAGGAGGAATCCCCTCTATAACGGCAGGGAACGGATGCTGCCGGACCTGCCGCTGTTATAAGCCCCGAGTTTTATCGCCTGGCTGACGTGGTATTTCTCCGGATGATTCAGGATTGTCTTTGTGCTCTTTGCATTTCCTGTATTGGCTTTGACTTCAATAAGTGTTGCCTGCCC
>JBAXZS010000128.1:0-6801 GCA_041670175.1 Sphaerochaetaceae bacterium
ACATCATACCCCGCATCCTTGAAAGGGGAATCGAAGCAAGGATTCAACCAGATTGCGTTGCAACCAAGTTCTTGTATATAGTCCAGTTTTGCGGTGACTCCGTTGATATCACCGATACCATCCCCATTTGTATCAAAGAAACTTTGTGGATATATCTCATAAAACACTGCATCTTCAAGCCATTTTGGCATTTTACCCCTCCTGGTATCGAGCTTTCTTACCACACTCTCAAAACCTTGTACATGTATTTAGCTTCAAAACAAGAACTTCTGCAATACACTACCGACAAGTCCAAATGAATGGGAGCCCAATCAAAGAACAATCAATTTGCTTCAGCCCTCTTCCTTCTCAATCCACGTGCTTTATGAAGAAAGTCATTTTGTCCAGACAAACAATAAAATCATATCCCGCCATGAAGGAATTTCCTTTGTATCCCTGTTATGATATACTCACCCAAGGAACAGGAAAACTCAATCAGGGGAATAAGAAACAAGCCTGCCCTGTCTTGTCATACCCTAGCATCTACAAAGAGGAAGACAGACAAGGGTCATTGTCATTGAGCAAGACCTATCCGAAAGGAAAAATCCTTATCATGCAAAAAAATAGTATCACCAGCATCTACTTCAGTCCTGCAGGCACAACTCGTTCGATAGTGCAGAAAGTCGCTTCCCTCCAAGAAGGAAAACACCAGGAACTCGACCTGCTCTCTCTTGCAAAAGACACCCACCCGGTATTCCATGCTGACGACTTGGTCATTGTAGGCATGCCTGTGTATGCAGGCAGGATACCCTCGACATGCCCTTCCCTGCTCAGGACATTCCAAGGAAATGGCGCAAAAGCAATCGCCATCGTCGCCTATGGCAACCGTGCCTACGAGGATGCCCTAAGGGAATTGGAGACCATCCTTATCCAGCAGGGGTTCCTCATCATCAAGGCTGCGGCGGTCATCGCACAGCATTCGCTCTTCCCTTTGGTCGCCAAAAACCGCCCTGATTCTTCTGATTGGCTGAAAATAGAGCATTGGGCGAAAGAACAAAGAAACAGACCACTTCAACACACGGATGAAGGCACCTACAGGGAACGTGGGAAAATATCCTTCAAGCCAGAAGGCACCGAGCAATGCAACAACTGCGGCCTTTGCGCCGCAATCTGCCCTGCAAAGGCAATCGACATACGGGAACCAAGGAAGACGGATAAAGAGAAGTGCATCTCCTGCACCGCCTGCATCCATGTATGCCCTGTACATGCAAGAGCCTTCCTTGATGAAAAATACCCCCAGGCCCAGCAAGCTTTTCTTGAGCGAAACAGTGAAAGGAAAGAACCGGAGTTCTTCTAAGAAAACTTTTGCCCTTCTTATGAAGCGCCAAGGAATTTCCCTTATCCTTTTTACGCATCACCTTGCATGACGAGAGGTCTTAATTTGAATAAGAATCCATAATTTCTTATAAAAATCTTGTATTTTTAGATTTTATAGCCTGTATTTGTAGGAAAGTTACATAAATAAAGGATAAAGTGAGGATCTTAGAAATAAGACTATCAATTTTTTATTCAATCAAGAATGAAATTTGCATTGATTTCCGTGCAGGAAAAATAAACACAGCAGCCTCGAAGATCCTTTCAAGCAATGTCATCCAATGGAAGGATGAGATTGTGCTCAAGTGTCTTGGCCTTTTTGGAGCCAACGCCTCAGGGAAATCAAATATCATTAAAGAAATTAACTCAAAAACTTATTGATAGCCACATCAGACAGGAACGGATCAACCGGAAGGATAGTATCCATTCATTCCTTATGTATGGACAGGATGAAACACTGTAAAGAAATTTTAATTTGCTCAAACCCTTGCCTCGAATTGTGGTTTCTTCTTCATGAGAGAGAGCAGCGGTGTTCTCTTGATTCAGATACCTGTCTGGAGACATTGAAAAAATGTTCTCCGCTATGGAAATCCTACAGCAAAGGGTTCCTGACAGACAAACAGCAGGACAGGCTGTGGGAAATGCGCAACGAGGCCAGGGCAAGAGCGGAGACTTTACTCGATGATAAAAGCTCTTGAATCCTGCCAGCCATATCCCTTCAAGTTCCTTTGCAAGAAGAAAAGGAACCTCCAATCAATACGACAGGAGGTCCATTTGAAAGAGAAGTCCTCTCTGTATTTCTCAGGCCAGGGAACCCATCGGATCCCACGGTTTGAGCTCGATCGGTTTCTGCAAGAGCATCTCCTGCTGTTCAGGTGTAAGATACTTCCTGTCCACTACAATCTGGTAGGTGTACTCATCGAACCAATCATCAGTCATGACGAAGAATCCTTTGCTTCCCACCTCATCGCCCCAACTGTTCTCCACCCGCCAGCGATCAATCTTGCCTTCGGCGTTGATATTCACCCCGGTAAGCACCATGGCATGGGTCATGCGACTCTCGCCATAGTCAAGTCTCTGAGCCTTGTCCAATGAAAACGTGGTGTCGAACAAATGGTTGACATCCAACGCATTGAGGTCCATGAGCCCATTCTGCTTCTGGGAAAACTGACCTACATCACTGCCAAACCAGACAGCCTTGCCATCCTGCAACTGTGCAAGAGCCGCTTTCTTCAATTCGGAGCTGGGCAGATTCAGATAGCAGACAGGTTGTCCACCCTTCACATTGCCTAGATATTGCACCGTATAAGTTCTGTTGTAGGGCTTGTCCGCGGTAGGTGCGTTAATCAGCGAGACGTACTGATCAAGGTCCATCCCCACACATTCCTTGAAGAAGGCCTGCGGCGTGGTGTCGGCGATACGGATGAACTTGCCATCCTTGTCTCGGCTTTCCCAGGTGAAACGCACAGGAGGCTCCCCTAGTGCGATGGAAAGCATACGATAGATGGTATTCAGCATCTGCTTCTTGAGTGGCAGCAGGACCTTGACGTCCTTATGTTCCTTTTCATGGGCAGCACGCAACGTGCAGGCGAACTCACGAAGTTTCACGGTCAGATACCTGTCGAGCTCACGGGTGGTCTCGGAACTCGAGCTCTCCGCCATGGCATCCTTGGGAACCACCCCATACTTGCGCACCAGATTGGCGAACATGTCCCACTGCCCGCCATCACCCATCGGGTCGGCGAGCAGGAAGGCGACAAGCCTTCCCTCCAACGGCTCGTCCAACGTATCAAGGATCGATTCCAGAAACCAGTTTGATTTCTCCAGCTTATCATAGAAGAGCGGATAGCTCTGAGAGAGCTCGAAATTCTTCAGGTTGTATTTCTTCATGACCTCGAGACGCATGACATTCAGCGCAGCGAACATCCAGCATCGGCCTGAATGTTTCTGATTGGTGATGTCCCCCGCCTCAATTGTCAAGGAAAACTCATGACGGTCGGCGCGAATCGCCTCAAGGCTCACCGCACTGTCATTGATTCCATTCTTCACCACGCTGTGCATCGCCACCAGGTGGGCTGCATCAGCAGAGAAATCCGAGCTGAACCCATCAAGTTCAGTCTGAGTTATTTCCTGTGTATCCATTTTTACTTCCTCTTGAAAAGACTATATCACCATTGCCCGCAGCATGTCATTTGGAACAAAAAAGAGCGAACTGTCAGGACTTGTCCAGCTGATGGAGAGAATCCTCAATATGCTGACGCATGCAACGGCCTGCATTCTCTTTTTCATGGTTCTTTATCGCCTCAAGGATCCTGCGATGCCAAACGATACCAAGCTCGTTGCCACTCGGGCTCTGCTCAAGACGGATACGGATATATTCCTTGATCAAATCCATCATGGAATCAACCAAGGAGGCTAAAAGTTTGTTTCGGCTGTAGCTGGCGATTCTCTCATGGAACATGCAGTCAAAGACGATACGTTCCTCAAAATCATCCTTGTGCTCCTCCATCGATTTCTGGATACCCTCAAGCTCGACGATATCCTCATCAGTCGCAAACAAAGCGGCGTCCTCCGCTGCGGTCACCTCAAGGATCTCCCTGACCCGGGTGATATCCTGATCAGAAAAACGATTGAAACGGATGACCCGCCCCAATGTCTGGGATATGACTGCGGAACCAGGACGGACGGTATAGGAGCCATCACCTGCACGCATCGTGACAAGACCTCTTTCCTTCAGGAGTTTCAGCGCTTCCCTGATGACGGTACGGCTCACTCCATATTGCTCAGCCAGCTCATGCTCGGTGGGCAGACGGACAAGATCATTTCCATTTTGGACTATCATTTCTTCAAGTGCATCGGAAATTTGTTCGTAGAGTGTCTGATGCTGGATGCTGGATTTCTTAATCAACCAGCCTTTCGTTCGCTTCTCATCATTGCCGTTCATATGAAAATGATTGTAGTCCAAATGAAGAGAAAAAGGAAAGCTTTTCTTTCATGACAAATGAGAGAAAAGCTTTTTCCCCTAGGAAAGCAATTGCTGGATCGATTTGGAAAGAGAATGAAGGAGCACGTAACAGGAAGTGGCTCCGGCATCCAGCACGCCTCTTGACCGTTCCCCAAGCCGTGATGCCCTTCCCACTTTCGCCACCATATCAGCGGTACTCCGCCAGCCTTCCTCGGCCGCCTCGTCCATCACTCTCAATGATTCAACAAAGCTTCCCTTTGAAGCGGAGAACGCCTTGACCGCAGGAACCAGGGTATCCATCAATGTCTTGTCACCGACCTTGGCGTTCCCAATCTCCTCGACCTTCGCCTGCGCCGTCCGGCACATCGTCGCAAAGACATCCTTGGTGATTGTCTTTTCATCCTTGCATCCCTTGGCCATGCCTCGGAAAAAACTCCCATACAAAGGACCCATGGATCCGCCGATCTCGGTCAGAAGGATCGTTCCCAAGGTATGGAGCCCTTCGGATAAAGAGACCTCCTTATCCTTGATCTCCTGCTCGCAAAGGGTAAACCCCTTGTCCATGTTGATCCCATGGTCCCCATCACCAATCCTGCCATCGATGTCACTCAGGAACTGCTTGTTCTCGTGAATCACCCTGATCAGGTCCATCACTACGACTTTCCCTTCTTTGTTCTCAAAACTTTCTCTCATTTCTGCTTCAACCCCATCGTATTGCAAGGTGCGGCCATCAATCCTGCAAGCTCCTCGTCCAGCTTCATTACTGTCAGGGTCACTCCCATCATGTCCAGCGAGGTGAAGTAGTTCCCTACATACTTGAACCTAATCCTGATACCCTGAGCGGAAAGAAGCTTCTCAACCTCATTGTAAAATATATACAACTCCATCACAGGCGTGGCTCCCAGACCGGAAACCAGCACCACCACCTCATCCCCAGAGACAAACGGAAGATCGGGAATCACGATATCCACGGCTTCCCTTGCCATGTCCTTGGCGCTCTTGAGCGGCTCGACCCTGACACCAGGCTCTCCATGGTGGCCGATACCCACTTCCATGGTGCCCTCCTCAATGGTGAAATTCGGATGCCCAACAGCGGGAATCGTGCACGGGGTAAGACCAATACCGACACTTCGGGTATGGTCAATCGCTTTCTGCGCCACGGTGATGACCTCATCAAGGCTCGCACCCTCTGCGGCTTTCGCCCCGCCGACCTTCCACATGAGGATCTCCCCGGCCACTCCTCTTCTCTTGGCACGTTCGGCCTTCGGTGCGCTTGCGACATCATCATTGGCAATGACCGTCTTGACGACAACGCCCTCATCCTCGGCGAGTTCCCTGGCGATCCTGACATTCATATTGTCACCGGCATAGTTGCCATACAGGCAAGCGACCCCTGCCCCCCCATCGGCCTCTTTGCAGGCGTCAGCAAACGCTTTCGCCGTCGGAGAAGAGAAAATCTCACCGACAGCGGCTGCGTCCACCATATTCTCCCCGACATACCCGATAAACGCAGGCTTATGCCCTGAGCCACCACCGGTAACTACGCCGACTTTCCCTTTTCTCGGGCAACCTTTCGCTTTAATCACCTTGGGATTACGCTTGCTCACTTCCAATATGTCGTCATGAACCTTGACAAACCCCAAGAGCATGTCCTCAACGACAAACGAAGGATCATTCACTATTCTTTGCATCTGTCCTTACTCCTTTCGTAACTCTTCCTCGATCTGCATCATCCTCTGTATCTTCGGCAGGGAACCCGGGCTCACCAAATCCGCATTGAGATAGGCCATGACTATGACCTTCGCCAATTCAGGCCCGATCACCCGGGCACCCATGGTGATGATCTGCGCATCATTGCTTTTCCTTGCCCGTTCGGCTGAATAGGGATCATGACACTGCGCGGCACGGATGCCCGGCACCTTATTGGCTGTCATCGCCATCCCGATGCCCGTCCCGCAAACAAGTATTCCCCGATCCTGTTTCCTATCTCTCACCGCAAGAGCTACCTTTTCCGCTATATCCGGGTACAACGAGGGACTGGTATCATAGACCCCATAGTCCTGCACTGGATAGCCCTGTTCCTCGAGAAACTTCCTGATGACTTCCTTCAAAGGGAATCCCGCCTCATCGGCTCCAACCGCAATACTGATCATATCTCTCCTTATTTGATGGAATAGGCTCCGTCAATCATGATATTCGCACCATTGATCATCTGGCTCCCGTCACTGGCAAGGAAGACCGCAAGGGAGGCGACTTCATCCGGCATGGCAAAACGCCCGTTGGGAATCTGCTTCTTCATATCCTCGCCGATCTCTCCGGCCCAGGCCTTCTTCCCAAGTTCGGTCAGGACAATGGTCGGGGAAATCGCATTCACGTTGATACCGTACTCAGCCCATTCACAAGCCAGGACTTTTGTCATGGCGATGACCGCTCCCTTGGTGGCGCTATAGGCAATATGCTTGTCAAGGGCGATGACCCCGGCC
>JBAXZS010000129.1:0-6796 GCA_041670175.1 Sphaerochaetaceae bacterium
ATATTTTGGTTCTTAGATTCCCATTCTTTCTTGGTCAGATAGGTAAAATGTTCCGTCCTCTTGTCTCCCATGGGAGTCGGCTTATCCACTTGGGTATGGTGATAGTTGAACCCACATTTCTCCTGCACCCGTTTTGATTTGCTGTTCCCCTCATAGTACCCACACCACAGAGCATTGCATCCAAGGTCCTCAAAACCATGCCGTTGGAGTTCCCGGACTGCCTCAGGGATCAATCCCCTCCCCCAATACGGTTCGCCAACCCAATAGCCGATCTCTGCTTCCTTCTCTTTCATCGGAGCGCTTCCCTCCGGGCTGAACATGAGGCCGACACTGCCGATGGGTTCACCAGTTTCCTTCAACACCACAGCATAGGTCTCCGGCTTGGAAAGCACTGTATGGATGATTTCCAGACTGTTTTCCTCACTGGTATGGGGTGGCCAGCCTGCAATGGGACCGATATGGGGATTTCTGGCATACTTGTACAAGACAGGGGCATCCACATCTTCCCAGGGACGCAAAACAAGGCGTTCGGTCTCAAACTTCATGGTTACCTCTTTGCTGGCACAATCTCAATCCAGTATTCATCAGGATCGCTGATGAAATAAATACCCATGGCCGTGTTCTCGTAACAGATACACCCCATCTGCTTGTGCAGTTCATGAGCAGAGGGATAGTCATCAGTCACAAAGGCAATATGAAATTCATCATCCCCTAAATCATAATGGTCTTTCTTCCAGTCACGAAGCCATGTCAGCTCAAGCTTGTGGTCGGTCTGCCCATCTCCTAGAAAAACAATGATATAACTGCCATCCGCAGCGTTCTTCCTGCGGATCTCTTTCAAATCCAGCGCCTTTTCATAGAAAGCGATGGATTTGTCTAAATCCATTACATTGATATTATTGTGGTCAAAACGAAAATTCATTTATTCTACCTCAAATTCCTGATTTTTATATTCTATCTGCTCAACTGGTCTTCCAAGTTCATCCTGCAATTTCTTGCAAACACTAAAATCATCCCAGAAATGCATGGGGAACAGATGGTCAACACTGCAATGGTCCAAGAATTCCTTCGCCCCCAGGCTGTAGTACTTGCCGAGTCTTGGATCCACGGGAACAAAGGCAACATCGAAATGATCATCCAACAGGCTTACTTCTTTGAGATAGCGACGTTGCATTGCTATATTATCCTCTTGGCTTTCCCCTTCCCAATACCAGTCGTTTAGGTCTCCTGCATGATAGAAGGAAGTGCCGAACACATCGATGGCAAAAGCCACTCCCTCATCAGTACTCTTGTAGCAGTTGACCCAGAAACGACCAAACTTCATCTCCTGCCCAGGATGCATGAACGTGGTTACTTTTCTAAACCGCTCAGGAACGCGCTTGTTATTGTCGATGTCTGAGGAAAGGATATAGAATACATCCTTGTATTGATCGCCAAGAAGAAAAATCTTATCTGAGAAATGATCTGGATGCCGATGACTGGAAAGCACATAAAGGGGCTTGTCCTCTCTGAACGAGGGAAGTTTCCCCTTGTAGTAATCAAACAATATGGTGCAGTTAATCGCTTCTACAACAAAACAACTGTGATGGATATAGGTAATCTTCATACGAGCAAATGTACTCGAAAGAAAGGCTCCTGTCTATTGAACCAGAGAGGTGCAGAGGGTTTTCCATTTTCCTTTTTTCCAACGAATGAGAAACACCACGGCTCTGACACATTCATCCAATGCCATGGCAATCCATATCCCTTGAAGGCCCCAACCTAAAACAATACCAAGGACATACCCCAACAACACTGCCAGACTCCACATGCATACCAATGCTGTGAGCACAGGGAATTTGATATCCCCACTGGCTTGCAAAGCCGTGACCATCACCATATTCACAGCCCTTCCTATCTCAAGAATCAACTCTATCTTGATAATCTCATGTCCCAAGGCCAATATCTCGGCATCCTGGGTGAAAATCCCCAATACCTGACTACTCAAAACAAACACTCCGAAAGTGAAAGCCTCACTGATCAGAACCGCGACAAGGCAGGTTTTTCGTACACTCGTATCTATGGCATCGATCTTGTTCTGACCAACCAGATACCCGATAAGTATCTGTTGGGCCTGGGCAATGGCCCGGGAAAGAATGTAGCAGGCCATTGCTATCATTGAACAGTATATCTTAGTGTTAATCACCTTAGTTCCCATCATATTCACGAACACCATGATGATTAACTGGGAAAAGTTATAGGAAAAGTCCTCTCCCCCGGAGGGTAAACCTATCGCAAGAATCTTCTTTAGGGTGACAAAAGGAAAAGGCTTGAGGGCCTTTCTGGAAAGTTTGACAGAAGGAACCAATTTCCTAAACAGAAAGAACGAGGCCGCACAAGCAAAAAATCTGCTCAGAGTTGTGCTGATGGCCACCCCTGCGATTCCCATAGGAACCACATAGAGAAGGAAGGCATTCCCGACCACATTGGTGACATTAAGCAACAAAGAGATAACCAAGGCCTGGGAAGTGTAGGAGTAGGACTTGAAAAAAGAGACATAAGCGACATAGATGCCCTGGAACACCATACCAAGACCGACTATCCTGCTATAGAGCACCGCCTCGGGGACAACCTCGGAGGGAACTTTCATCATCAGATAGATGGGACGACACAGAAGCATGAACAGGACACCTAGCACACTCGAGATCACAATATCCATGGCCAGGGAAGTATTGCAAAGCAAGTTCACCCTGTCATAGTTATTCGCTCCCAATTGCACAGAGATCAAGATGATACTGGCAAGGCTCACCACCGAAAGCGTGATGATCATCATATTCACCACCTGATTGCTATTACCGATGGCGGCTACCGCAGTAGGGCTGACCGAACTAATCATTATCTGGTCAATATTTCCCACCAACATCTGAAGCAAGAAATCCAGGTATATAGGCCAAACCAACTGGAATAAGGATTTGGGTTGTTGAAGCAAGCTTTTTTGCACACCCTCTTATAGGCTATCCATCAAAAAGAAACAAGAGCAAAATCCCAAGACACATGCTCTTGAGATTGTCCCGGCGGCCTTGATGTGGTAAATTTCCCAATGAGGTCGATTATGAGAATAGCAATATACGGAGCAGGTTCCATGGGGACTGTCCTTGGCGCTTACCTGGCAAAAGGCGGACTTGATGTCACTCTGATCACGAGAAACGAAAAGCATGTCAAGGCAATGGCGGAACAGGGAGCGAAGATTGTAGGGACAGTGAATTTCACCCAGAAAGTGAAAGCCTCGCTTCCTTCCCAGATGGAAGGCCTTTATGAGGTGATATTTCTTATGACCAAGCAATTGGACAATAGGAATGTGTTAAAATCCTTACTTCCTTTCCTTGGCAAAGAAGGAATCGTCTGCACCCTGCAAAACGGACTTCCTGAGCCTGTGGTGGCCTCAATAGTAGGGAACGACCACACCCTTGGCTGCACCATCGCCTGGGGGGCGGAATTTGTGGAAAGCGGAGTATCCCGCCTGACCTCTGCACCTGACAGCCTGACGTTCAGTCTGGGAAGTCTTGATGGCAGTGTCCCCCAGGAGAAAATTGAGATGGTGAGCCATATTCTCCAAATGATGGGTCCTGTCGAGATTGATTCTAATTTCATAGGTGCCCGATGGGCAAAACTTCTGATCAACAGCGCCTTCAGCGGCATGTCCACCGTATTGGGATGTACTTTTGGTGAAGCAGCCCAAAATAAAGAAAGCCGCAAGATAATCCAGGCAATCATCAAGGAATGCATCGATGTCGCGCGTGCGAACGCCATCATCATTGAACCGGTCCAGGGCAAGGATATCGTCAAACTTCTTGACTATCATTCCCCTTTGAGAAAAAAGTTCTCCTTCATGATTATTCCCCTGGCTATCAAAAAACATAAGGATATCAGGGCAAGTATGCTCCAGGACATAGAAAAAGGAAAACCCTGTGAGGTCGATTCCATCAACGGCAGCGTGTGTTCCTATGGAGACAAGGCCAACGTGGATACTCCCTACAACGACAAGGTCGTATCGCTCATCCATGCAATGGAGAAGGGTGAGAGAAAACCAGGATGGGACAATCTTAGGGATTTTGATTTTTAAAGTGAGAAAAGAAAACATCAGGGCTCTTTTGTGAAGGAATTGATATGTTGTATGTCATAAGTAATTAAATAGATGAAAAAAATAAAGAGCTTGGATTTCTTTAATATGTTTACATTATGTATTTATATTATATAAAATTAAATTAAATCCATAGCAAAAAACAACTTGGGTTGTTTCTCTGCGTTTTTTTTGTGTTTATGCAAACAAATCATTGCTTATCACCCAAATTAATTGTTGTATAATATATAATCAGATATTACGATGTTGCAATATGAGAGTTATATAAGTATCCTCAAAGTGGGAAAGGAAGACAATCATGGAGGATATTTATCTCACGAAAGGGCAGGAAAAACAACCTAAAGTATCACTCAAGGAGAAGTTGCACATACTCTTGAGAGAGCTTAGCCTTGCTTTCGCTGATTTGCTAGGGGATTAGAGTTTTTCCCACCATACTTGATAGCCACCACATGAGGTGGCTATTATTTTTTCCAGTTCTTTGTATACTTATTTTCATGGATAAGCATCTGACCCTTTTCTTTTCCTTTACCATCATCGCCTTGGTCATTGGAGCCGTTCAAAACATTTTGTTTTCCCTTACCTCCAGAGAACTTGTCGTTCTCATGGTCTTGAACATTGGTTTGTTTTTTCTCTATCCCTGTCTCAAAGGAAAGCCCGCTTTTCTTTTGCTTGTCATTCTTTTTTTTCTTCTTTTGCTCAAAGAGGCGTTTCATCCCACCAAGCTACTTCCTCTTGTTCTTCTTTGTCTGGCCAATCTGTTATTTCTTAAAATACTTTCCCTCACCAAGACTTTGTTCGAACTGAAAAAAAAGAAATCTTTTTTTATAATCACGGTTCTCCTATTCTGGTTGATAGGACTGGTCTCCTTTCTTATCACCGACACCCATACCAACGGCATGGTTGTTCAAATCAAGACCATCCTCTTATGTTTCATTCTCTTCACGGGCAGTTGCTTCCTGTTTCCAACTTCCTTCCCTACTGAGGAAAGAAATCTATCCGCCCTGGTCTTATTCGAGCCATTGTCCTTGGCATATATCCCTCTTCCCTGGGGATTGATTCTTGCCTTCTCCCTTGCTTTTCTCTCGACAACGGACCGTACAGGGCCTCAAAAAGGAAAAAGCAAGTATCCTCCCAAACCTTGATATCCTCTCTTGACTGTGCCCTCACAAATGTAGTAATTCAATTACCATCATGCTTGAGTTTCATGTTCCGTCGCTCAGCGATAAACAATATTTCACCGTTGGTTCTTCTTTGCTGGCATATGAGTATCAATTCTCCTACTGTATGCTTTGGCAGGAGACGGACCGTATCACCGTATGTAAAACAGAGGTAGCCTTCTATATTCACAACAATGCACAGGGTGCATTCCTTTTGCCAATCACAGAGCACCTTGACAAGGCCTTAGTGGAACTGGAAGACTTTTGCATGCAAACAGATACGCCTTTTGTCCTTGAGTGTGTACCAAAAGAACAGGCTCTTGCTCTAAAACAAGAAGGATTCCATATCGAGCATACCCGAGATCTGGATGATTACCTGTATAGCGGAGAAAAACTCGTGACACTCTCGGGCAAACATCTGCAAAGCAAGCGAAACCACATATCACAATTCAAAAGGGATTATTCTTACACGGTATCCTTTTTGACAGAAAAGGACATACCCGATTGTCTCGCCTTGGATTGGCTCTGGATACAGAAGAATGAGGATGAAAAGGAGACCAGAGAGGAAAGAATTGCCATCAAGAGGGCGTTCAAGTATTGGAAGGAGATTGGCTTTATCGGTGCTGTCATCCGCATCGAAGGCAAACTGGTTGCTTTCACAATAGGCGAGATTATTGACTCCCGGTTGGCCATCTCGCATTTTGAGAAGGCAGATGTCAATTACCTTGGAATCTACAGTGTCATAAATCAGGAATATGCCTCGCTGTTTCTCAAGGACATCCAATATGTGAACCGCCAGGAGGATGTGGGCTTGGAGGGACTTCGCAGATCAAAGCTGTCTTACCATCCTCTCCTTATGGTCGAGAAATACAAAGTCACAAAGGAAGAACCGTCATTGGTAGATATCCGTGACTAGGAATCCTTACCTATCTCATACCGTTTACCTCATGGGACCAACAAGAGGTTCCCTTTCTGCACTATGACGTTGCAGACTCGGAATCCTTTTGCTGGGTATCATAATTCGATACATTCAGGCCACCCTGGATAACTTCAGGATCAAATAGTCCGCTTCATCTCAATTGTATTATCCATCTTTCTTGTAGAACTCCTTGCATAGCCCCTGCTTTCTCCATAACACTGAGCTTGAAATAAAAACAGCATCCCGGAATTTGCTTTCCCTCTTCTGCTTCCAGACAGGAGACCAGATGTTTCCGATATGAAATTGAATGGGATGTTATAGCATAAGGCGAAAGGCATCCGGTACAAGACCTGTACCACCGAGGGACGGTCGGGCAGCGAGCTGAAGGAATGCTTTTTTGCATCAAACTGTACTCCAGAGGAAGGAACTCTTATTTCGCCATACATCTCGCGGTCCTTCTCCTGACGCTCAAAAGGATAAAGATAGTACTCCCTGAAGACCCTTTGAAAACCTAAATCAACATGATTCTCCCGCAATGGGGCCAATCAGTCACTTCCATATCTTGCATTTTTATGCTGGTGTTCTTGAAAAAATATCCAT
>JBAXZS010000130.1:0-6768 GCA_041670175.1 Sphaerochaetaceae bacterium
GGTTTGAGTCCTTTCAAGAATCACATCACTCTCAAACGCTGGTGATGTTATCTACTTTGGTACTGACGTTTGAGTCCTTTCAAGAATCACATCACTCTCAAACCTCAAATTTGAGAAATGCCATCACAAACATTAAGGATTCTTGATAGGACCGAGACGCTTTTACCTTAACACCTCCCGTTTTCGGAGTCAATTTCATTTGGAATGATTTCGCAAAGATCTTTATCAATGATACATATTTTTTCGTGAGTATCCTTGTTTGTTCCTATATTATTCTCAATGAGCAGGATTCTAATTTTGTGTTGTAAGCAATGAGCTACAAATAAAGAGTAGTCTTCCTGAGTAAGAAATGCTTTGAGACTGTAGAAACAAAATAATTTGATGTCACATATTTCTTGTAGCAAGGTCAAGTAATCAATAAGACGCTCGAGAAATGACATGGATTCAACATTGATATGGAAACCAGCAAGTTTGAGAAGACTGCTGGTGTCAATGGCTTCTTCATAGTCCACGGGATAATCGAATTCTTGAGCAAGCTTGTCAAAGTATTGGAGAAGTATATTTTGCAAGTTTGCATTATCTAAAACATAATCTTCACTGCTTATTCTTTCTTTTACTTTTGAAAGAAGTGAATTTTGTATTTTCTTCTGGTTGAAATCAAGAGAAAAATAATCAATTATTACTGTAAGATTCTTACTAATTGATAGTTCCTTTCCATTATCATCAGACAAAATGAAATTACCCTCATCCCCCTGTGATTGGGAAGTCAGTTCTTGCAAGAATTTTCCTAAGAATGGAGGGGATTCGATTACCAGTGTGGTAATTGTATTTTCATTGAGTTCAATTTGATACTCTATTTCCGGATGATAAAGTTTCATAGGATAACCAACCTCTCAGTACTATCAATCACATCAGAGTGGGATTCTCCAATGATGAATTCCATTTTTGAATACTGGTTTTCTGTAATCTTCATTAATTGGACCAACCCTGACTTCGGTTTGTTTCTTCTTATATTGTCTGTAATCGTACTTGTCGCTATGGCATTCAGTGCAATTTTTGAATAGACAGATTCTTGCAACATAATAAATCCTGATTTGATTAGGAATTTTCTAAACTTTGAATATTCTCTTCGATCTTTTGAGGTTAGGGTTGGGAGATCAAAGAACACAATTATCCGCATAAATCTAAAACTCATAGGAATAAAACAAAATCTCTGAAGTATCTCCCTCATTGATAGCATTGAAGATACTCTTACAATAGATTTTAATTGCGTTGAGCAAAACTTGATTCTTGTCCATTATTTTTACCTGCTCATTCAATAATCTCACCAGTTGTAGCTTTTGTATACTCGAGAATTCTCCCATGTCACGCATCTTAAATACATAAGAATCAACTAATGGCCGGAACGGCTCCATGAGATCGCACCCAAAATTAAAATAATTGAAAGTGTTATCATGAAACAGTCCGAGTTGAGTGAGGTATCCATTTGCTACTATTTCCCTATTTATGGCTGACAAGATGATGCTGTAACCATAATTTAATGCTGCATTTATTGGGCAGTTGATTTCTCTGGAGAAATCCTTGGAAAACAGTGAGTTAAAGTAAACCTTCGCTGCATGACCCTCCCGATTTGTGCTGTCTCCCATTTCAATTTGTGATCGATAAGCGAGAAGCATCTCAAATTCAGGATGATTAATACTTTTTAGCATCTCAGCCTGTTTGAGAATCTTCTCAGACACTATCTCTGTCCAGATTAGTTCTTTGATACATCTTGGCCAGGCAATCTGTGTTCTTAGTTTATCTGTAGCATCGAAACTTCCATAGAAAGGAGCCAATTCAGCAAGAGGGTTTCTTTGTTCATCACAAAAAACGACTTTAATTTTATTCCTAATCAGTTCTGTAAGAAGACAAACTGTTAGTGAAACAGCGGTATTCTCAATAATGAGAATAGCTATTTCACTAATGTGGATTTTTATTATTTCTTCATTTCTCACAACAAGATAATTGAGCTTCAATTCCAATTTTGCCCGTCGTGATATGACTACAACTCGCCAACTCATAGGGTTAAGAGATTAACCTCCTTTTCAAAGATACCGGTTGGAGATTGAAAAATGAGATAGTTGGTTTTACTTTGATTAAGTTTTTTTCCAAGGGTAGGATATCCTTTCTTTTTTCCTTCATTGAAAAGAGAAAAATCAGAAGTCACTCCAGTTGTTTGAAAAAGTTTTAAAACTTCAAGCAGAACAATACATTGACTATCCTCTGATAAATTTTGAAATTGCTCAATTTTTCCAGCGATAAGGGAGGCTTGGCTTGCAGGTCTGTTCTTGTAGGGCATAAGAGAATGTTTCCTTACAAGCTCTTCATATATCCACAAATTCTTTTCCTTGGTAATGCCATCATATTCATTGACAGACAACTGTTTTTTTTGTTTGATACATTTCTGACGATACTTTACGACATTGTGGAGATAATTCTGCATTTCTTGGGAAATGACTAATTGGCAGGCGCCTTTCACTGAAAGTTGGTTTCCCGTTCTTCCTGCGATATGCATAGGATATCCATCAACCAGTAAAAGGGAATTGATATAAACCCTGGAAAGAAGAATCCTTGGTTTAATAAGATGTAATGTTTCGATGCAATATTGAAGAAGGTGCTCTTTTGATTCTTCAAGATACTGTTGTAAATTGAGTGGGACGAACTCAAAGGAACGTACCTTTTCCTTTTTTTCAAGATGCTCGACAAGCATGAAATAAGCACCTGCTGTCTTATTGTAACCACCGTATCTTTGGGTGTTAGCCAAGGGGCTTCCAATCTTGCCTTTGATTGGAAAGAGGTCGTCGTTGGTTCCCTTTTTCACAATCATTTGGTCAAAGAGACCTCCTCTTTGTGTACTTGCATATCGAGTGAACAAAATATTGTTTTTCAACATTGTGTCCATGACTAATTTGCAAGTTCCTTCAACTCCCGGAACCCATGCGGAATAATCACCACGTTTGACTTCAAAGTCAAACATACGTTTCAGGTTATAACTTCTCTTCTTCTCTGCGTTATTAATGAAATTGTAAGGATTGCTTGTAAACTTCGTATTGTAGACATTACCTACGACAATATTCAGATATGCATCCTTAGCATGGTGAAGGTCATTGACTTCACGCACTTTAAGCAATGCATCTTTCTTTATTTCTTCTTCGGAATAACCATTCTTGATTTCCTTGCCGGTAGGAGGCGCTTTTCTAAAGTCAGAGACAAGACCTGCCTTAACATATATTATCTCGCTCTTGTCAGCAAAAAACCTCTTGAGAATATTTGCAATGGCCTTAGTGCTTTGACGAGTTTCCACTAATTGTCGCTGAATAAATCCTGCTAATTCATCAGAAGTTAGTTCTGTTGTCCTTGTCAGACGGTCAAACTTTTCTTTGGAAATAAGTTCTTTTTCTCTCAGCATTTTCCAAAAAAGAAACATCTTTCTCTGGCAATCCAAGGAAAGGGGATAGTCGTCACTCTTGATTCCGTTTAAGGTTTTTTTCACAAGTACACGGTTGTCGAGACTATCGTCTTTTACGAGTGACTGAGGATATATATGATCGATATCATATATATGGGAGTTACTTAGAAGATCTTCCAACTCTATTGACTCTCCTGAGTACATACATTTTCCCATTTGGGTATAATAGAGATAAAGCGCATCTTGCTGAAGATTTCCGTCGGGCTGTTGATTCAGGGACTCAAGCAACTCGGCATTTTCTTCTTTGCATTTTTCGTAGAGTTTTTTAAGTTTATCTTTTCTTGGATCTTTCCGTAATTTCTTTTTGTCTTTCTTCCTAGCCATTTCCACGAAAACTTTTAATGGAGCGTGGCCCATCACTTTGGTTAATTCTCTAACTATTACTAAGGTTTGCCATATCTGGCGTTTTACTACAGGAGAAACCTGGAGTTCTTCCACGACACTGTAGGAAAGCTTATCAAGAGGTTCTTCATTGTTGAATTCCTCTATCATCGAAGAATAAGAATAATCATTTCCAAGCAGTTGCATGAGATTGTTGTTAGTTTCCCAAAGCATATCAACAAGGCTTACTTCCATACTTGTATGAGGATCAGGCGCACAAAGATTTAAGAAAGATGCGGAGAAATTTCCCCATTTTTGATAATGAAGGGAAGAAAGATATTGGATATCAGCGGAGGTAAATCGTGTCTCAGGATAGGTTTTCTGTATTTTAGCTCGTAAAATCTTCTTCTCATTACCAAAAAGGACAATCCATCTGATGATATTCTCAATCTGTTCTTCGGTTAGGCGGTTATTAATGTCTCCTTGTTTTGAGAAATCATGGTATTGTGCAAAATCCAAATATGGCTTAAGGGATGATTTGAAATCATTGTCGATACCAGAAATCTCCACATTATCGTTAATATGTAAGAAATTCCTTAGTTTCTTTTGGGTTACTTTCTTTTCTTTAAGGAACAGATTTAGGAAAATCTCTTGTTTCAGTGCAACTGTGATTGGCTCTCCATCAAGGCGGAGGTTGTTAAGTTCGTTAAGAACTGTGAATTTGCTATAAAGAAGTGATTCCTTTGGAAGAACATCTTCTCCCTTGAGGTAAGTGCATTTGTTTGTCATACGAAGGATAAAATTTTCGGCACTTTCTTCAAGATTCACGACTTTGTTAAAATTCCACGGGAAGATTCGGTCATTACTGTTTTTGCATGCCCAATAGAATTTTCTGCCGGTATCTTGTGCATGGCTACCATTGAGAGGTCCGACAAAATATGGGATTCGATAGTTCAAAATTGAGACAATCTTTTCTTGTACGGACAACCCTTCTTTATCCTTTTCATTTAGGAATGGAAGATAGTTGCTTGCATTCTTTAAAATTGCTTTGAGCTCAAGGCAATTTAATTGATGAGGTATTACGCAATTATCTTTGGTCACGAGTTTTGGAAGAAGTTCCCTTCGTTCGATAAGGGAAAGCAATTCTTGTACATTCTTGTCAATGCAACCATTTTGAGTTTTGGCTATGTTATCTATGATGGTTTTGATGTATTTTGAGAAATCGTCATAGTTGCATTTCTTTTCAATGGAGAGTTTTTTTGCATTAATCATAGTGCTGCCGATGTAGCAACAATAATTGTCTTTTTGTGAAGGAGATCTGAAAACTTCGTTATATTTTTGAGGAGCATATTCTTTAATAACTTTCTTTAATTCTTTGAGTTGCCGAGCATGTTCTTTATAAGCCAATACTTTTGCTTGAGAGAGAAAATGCTGTCCATCAAGGATATCTGCCAATAGTGCCCAGTCATAGGCGGCAAACATTTTCTCAACCAAATACATCCTATCCTCATCAAGTTCTGTTTCTAGAAGCGGAATCTTCTCATCAGCAAAATTCCCATCTGCAAAACAAAGTTTATTGCATTCGGAATTCTGCAGGTTCTCGTCATCAAAAAGCGCAGATAAAGAGAATTTTCTTCCTACCATTGCTTCAATTAAGGTTTTGAATGATTTATTGGACTTGTCAACTTGCAAAAGTTCCATTAATTTAGAGCTCTTTTCCAGACGATTAAGGCTTCTGTCTGAGAGCAATAGACCAACTTGGTGGATGCTTTCCTCAGGAAATGAATAGGCTGTTTCTTCCTCTTGGAGATTCTGGAAATATTCAACTATCTCCTTGAAGATTGGTTTAAATGAGGGGGCAGATTCCATATCTCCATCAAAAAGAAAATGGCCTCTATTTTTGATGATATGATGCAGGGCCAGATACACAAGTCTAATATCAAAAGGTCCTTGACAAGGGTCTAAAAGTGCTGCCCTCAGATGATAAATTGTTGGAAATTGTTTGAAGTAATTTTTGTCAGTATAAGTATTATCATTGAACAAGGAGAATTTCTGATGTTCGGTCTTATCTTCTTCCCAGAAAAAACTTTCTTTCATTCTTTGAAAGAAACCAGGATCAACTTTACATATTTCTTGACTAAACAGTTCTTGCAACCATTTGATTCGCTGTGTTGCTCTTTGGTTTCTTCTTCTTGCTGAACGGAATATCCTTCTTTCTGCTGCCGGTTTAGCCTCTGGGAAAAGCCTGCTTCCCCATAGTGCTTTTGAGTTAAGCTTTTGAATGTGATAGTTTTTGTCTGTTACAGCCCAGCCAATAGAGTCTGTCCCAACATCCAACCCAAGATACCAATCACCAAATGTTTTCTTCATGTTGACAACTCCTAGTTAGTGATTTACAATAAAAACGGTTTTTGAGTCCTTTCAAGAATCACATCACGAGTTCAAATAAAAATTTATTCAAACAGTCTGCAAAGACTCCACATTGTGTGGGTAAAAGCTTGGGAAACCAAGCTTTTGTTATTTTGAAAGATAGACAATACGCTTTTTCAGCGTATCATGCTTTTGCAAAACCTCAAAGCAAAATTGCGAGATTTTGATGGTCGTGCGAGCAGTAATATAAAGTGTCCCTCTAAAAAAGGGAAAGGAGAAGAACAAAAAGAATCCCATGGGAACCGTGTTATTCTTGATTTAACCACAAATCAAAGAACATACGGAGGAACCATGGGACGGAGACAGCTTACACGGCAAAAGCATTGCAAGGGAAGCCACTTCACTTGGGGTGAGAGACTGAGGCTACAATGCTTTTGATATTCTTCAACTCCGACCTTCAGCTTTTTGCCTATGCTTAAACGCCTTTTCCCTTCATGGGAATTGGGCATTTCGGTATTGAAGGAAAGGATTGGTAAGCTTCTATTTTGCTAGGTTTCTCTTTCCAAGCA
>JBAXZS010000131.1:0-6718 GCA_041670175.1 Sphaerochaetaceae bacterium
CATTCAATTGCAAAAATAGAAAATACATCTATTTCTTTCAATTTCCAATAATACTTCAATGAAAGTTAGTTTGCAACCTTGCACATAAAAAATAAAGTCAATTGTTAAATTTCTTTTCCAGTAAAAAGATGTACAAGGAAATTTCAGAATAGCCTTTTAAAGCCCCAAAATGAATAAAAATGCAGTTTTTCTTCTTGTGGCCATGCAGTATCCATCAGAAGTAGTAATATGCCTATAATTCTTTTCTGTATATAGGGAAAATAATCATTTTCTGATATGATTTAATCGCTACAAAAAAATCATCGGAAAAGAAGTTCAATAGTTATGATAAATTGTACAATGATTGCTACTGTTTTCAAAAAATAATCCCTTCTCCTATTTCTTCAGGGAACTCTCGGAACGTCGGCTGGAGTTCATGCCATACTTCGGTATCGTGCAACTGGTCCTTACTTCTGATGAACTGCTTAAACTACACAGGCAACACAATCATCGAAGCAAGGAAGAAGCCTCCCCAAAAAGGAAGGAGGCAGGTATCCGTTTTTCCTCTTTTAAGAAAAAGAGGATACCTGAAGACTGATATGCGGTAATACATCCTGAACCAGAAAGGCTACACGAAACTGAACATGGGCTCCTTCAAGCACAAGAGTTGCTTTGTTCCACATACAATCCGGATTGTGACCTGAGGAGACAAATAAAAAGAGAGTAAAATCAAGGAAAGGCAATTTGGGATATAGGGGGACACGCACTGAGTAAGACATCAGGTCCTCTCCCTAGATTATCAGGTGGTACCGGACACTGTTCACTCAGTCTCAATAATTGAATTCGCAATCTTCAGTCTCTTCGGCATATTCACGTACTTCTCCGATTCCGTGGCTACAGAATAATTGTGAGTATAAAGGTTAGTCATCTCCTGGTTATATTTATATATAGAATCGTTCATAGCGGTAGAGTTGGAACAGTTTCGGTGATGTAACGTCTCTGTTCTTCGATATAGGTAGCCAATTCCTCAGGACCCATATAGTGGAGAGGAAGGTCAAGTGCCTTGCTTTGTACAATATTCTCGTTATCTTCCATAGCTTGCTTGAAAGCAGCCAACAAAATGGCAAGCACCTCAGGAGGGGTCCCCCTTGGCGCAACCAATGCCCTTGCAGAGCCAAAGGTAACAGGAATACCCTTTTCCACCAAGGTAGGGACATCGGGAAAACTAGGTAATCGTTCTTGAGTGAAAGAGGCAAGGAGACGATACTTGCCATCCCGTTGGGCTTTCGCTACTTCAGAAATCTTGGCAACCACCGACTGCACATACCCTTTATCAAGCGCTGTGAGCATATCCACAGAGCCACCAAATGGTACATGAGTAACCTGGATTCCTGTTTCCTTGCAAAAATGGGCAGCAGCAATATGATTGCTCGCTCCATATCCATTGTTTCCAACCGTTATAATGAAGGGATTTGCCTTTGCATACCCGATATAAGCTTCCAAGTCGGTGAAGGAGCTATCATTTCTGACAACCAACACCGCAGGGTCAAACACATGGTTCATGATAGGAGTTATCCCATCCACTGAATACAGAGTCTGCCGATCTAATGGAAGTGAGACGAAGGTAGGCAGGTTAATGAAACCAAGAGTATATCCATCAGGCTTTGCATTGCAAATCCTTGCATACCCCAATTCCCCATCTGCGCCACTGGTATTGGTAATTATCAAAGATTGTCCAAGATACTTCTGGGCAACCGAACAAAGGACCCTTGCTCCGACATCTGTTCCCCCTCCTGCTTTAAAACCAATAATCACGGTAATAGCATGTGAGGGAAAATCAGCAACATCCGATGCAGTAATCGTGGAAGTTCCTAAAGGAGTTTCTTCTACCTTCACCGGTTGCTTGGAATAACAGGAAGTCAGAAAAACAATGGACAGCAAAGAAACCACAATAGTAAGAAAACGCATAAGCTCCACACTTCTTTTTCTATGAGAACTACTGTAGCAGAAGAAAGTACCATCGTCAAAAGAAAAACTCAAAAAAATTGAACGTCCACATGAAATGTTTAAAATTCTGACTCATGTATAAATTTCTAACTATATAGAACGTAAAGATTTACTTGACGTATAGAAAAACCAGTCCTAGGATTTACATGCAACAAATCACTTAAGGAGAGACCATAATGAAAAAGGTTCTTGCAATTTTATTGATTCTTGCGCTGACTGTTCCCGTATTATTTGCCAACGGCCAGACAGAAAAAACTTCCACCAAGGAAGCTGAAAAACTAGAGCTCATGGTATACACATCCATGAAGGAAAATCTTATCGGAGCATTGCGTGATGCTTTCCTGGAAAAATATCCTAACGTAAGTTTCGATTATTACAGTGCAGGAGCTGGTAAGCTGATGGCCAAGATTGCCACGGAACGGCAAGCAGGAGGAGTCGCATGCGATGTGCTCTGGACCAGTGAAGTCCCTGACTTCATCGGACTTAAGAGTGAAGGCGTACTCAAGGCATATCTCAGTCCAGAAAGAAAGAATGTCGTTTCCACTATCGACGATCCAGAAGGGTACTTCACCGCTGCGCGTTTGGGAACTCTTGGCATTGCCTATAACACCAATTTAATCAAGAATCCTCCGAAAACCTGGGAAGACCTGCTCAAACCTGAGTACAAAAATAACTTCAGTATCGCCAACCCTGCATTGTCCGGCACCTCCATGGTTTCTGTGGGAATGCTTATCGAAAATTTCGGATGGGATTACATCCAGAAACTTGCTGACAACGGATGCCGTATGGGTCAGGGTTCGGGTCAGGTTGTCGATGACACCGCTGCAGGCGATGTTGCAGCCTGCATCGGAGTTGACTACATCACCATCGACAAGATTGTCAAAGGTGCAACCCTTGGCTTCTGTTATACCGACAAGATGCTTGTTGTTCCCAGCCCTGTCGCCATTATGGCCCAGACCAAAAACGAGAAAGCCTCTCAGCTGTTTGTTGACTTCTTGCTTTCTTCCGATGGCCAGAAAATCATTGCCAATGCGTATACCCTTCCTGTCCGAGAGGATGTCCCGGTACGAACCGATCTGGGCCTTATTGATCCCGAGGCTGCAAAAGCCCGTGCATTGCAACTCGACTATGCCGCTCTGGGAACCAACAAAGCTGCATACATCGACAAGTTTACTGCAATCATCCAGAACAAATAAATTTCGTGAATTGCTTACGGAAATCCGGCAAAAGAGCCGGATTTCCCCTGTTTAATGAGGATACAATGGCAGATATTATATTCAAAAACGTCTCGAAGGCTTTTGAAGGAAAGCACGTACTCAAGGACTTCAGCTTTACCATCAAAAGTGGAGAGTGCTTTACCATCCTTGGACCGTCAGGCTGCGGCAAGACGGTAATTCTCCGGCTAATCGCTGGATTCGAAGTACCTGATTCAGGTCAAATTTATATCGGTAATGAATTGGTCGCTGATCCCGCTCAGGGCTTGTGCAAGGCCCCTGAAGAACGCCGACTTGGCGTGGTGTTCCAGGATTATGCAGTCTGGCCACACAAGACAGTCAAACAGAACATACTATATCCCCTTGAAATGCACAATGTCGAGAAAGACAAGCGAGAAGATATGGTAAAAAGAGCCATCGATATGGTCAATCTAGGCGGATATGAAGATCGCCTTCCCTACCAGCTTTCCGGTGGCCAGCAACAGCGGGTAGCCCTAGCCCGAGCCTTGGTGGATAACACCGATATTTTGTTGCTCGATGAACCTTTGACCAACTTGGATGCAAATCTCCGTGAAGAAATGCGTTTCGAAATCAAGGAAATCCAGAAAAAGACAGGAAGTACCGTCCTGTATGTCACTCATGACCAGGAAGTCGCCCTTGCCATAAGCGATGAAATTGCTTTGATGACCCCCAACGGACAATTCTGTCAGGTTGCCTCTCCTGAGGCGATTTATGAAAAACCAACCTCATTGTTTGGATTCAAGTTTCTTGGAGTCGCCAATTGCCTCAGATGCGTGGAAAAACAAGGAAAGACCGTTCTCCAAAATGGGGCAATTCCCTTTATACCCTTGGACAAGGAACACCAGGCATTGGCTCAACAACCGGTGTTTATTGCTGGCTTCCGACCAATGGATGTACGAATCTCCCGAACAAAGGAAGGATTCGATGCCAAAGTTTTGCGTTGTACCTTGCTAGGAAACATTGTCGATTACCGTCTGACAATCGGAGATGTCCCTTTTCGAGCAAGTGTGCAGACAGAGGAAGCAATCCGTAACAATGTCATTTTCAAAAGTGGGGAAACCTGCAAAGTTGTTTTCGAGGAAATTCACTGGTTTGAAGACGATCCAATCGTTATGGAGGCTTTTAAATGATTCAAACAATGAAAATAAAGAAGAAATTTGGAATAGCGGAAGCTGTTTTGATTTTCTCCATCCTAATCTTGATTGTGGTTGTAGCCCTTCCCGTCCTGATGATATTCTTTACAGCCTTCTTCAAGGAAGGGAAAATCAACATTGCTGGCATCGTGGAAGTCCTCAGACAAAAAGATACTTATTTAGCATTGAAAAACTCTCTGGTCATTGCCACAGGGGTAACTCTTCTGTCCACCTTGCTTGGAGTCTTCTTTGCTTGGCTGGTTGCCAGAACCGATATCCCTGGCAAGAAAGCACTCAAGGAAATGTTTCATGTGCCATTCATGCTTCCTTCCTTCATCTGTGCCATGGCCTGGAAGGTATTACTCTCCCCTCGTTCCGGTTACATCAATAAATGGTTCATGCAAATCTTTGGACTGGACAATGCACCTTTCAATATTATGACACTCGGGGGGATCATCGTTGTCGAGACCATGTACCTGTTCCCGTTTGTATTCCTTCAAGTAGCAGGAGCACTGGAGCGCATGGATCCTACGCTCGAGGAAAGCGCACGAATCAGCGGAGCTTCTTTGGGAACAATCACCCGGAAAATAACACTGCCTTTAGTACTTCCATCCATTGTTGCAGGGGCCCTCTTGGTGTTCCTATACTCTCTGGCTCACTTCGGAGTCCCCTCAATCCTCGGAACCGAAAAGGGTATCTACAACATTCCGACCAAAATCTACGAACGTATCTACGCATCCGGTGGTTCGTATGAGGCAATCCGTACGGGTACCATCCTTTCCACCATTTTGGTACTCACGGCAACATTAATCCTCAAAGCCCAGAATTTGGTACTCAAAAAAGGTCGGTACCAAATCATCGCAGGCAAAAGTATGCGCCCGACGGTAATGAAACTGGGAAAATTACGCTGGCCGCTCTTCATTTTCTGTATCCTTTACCTGTTACTCACCGTAGTGCTACCCACGGTTACCATCTTCCTCATTGGAGGCTTGAAGACCTATGGGCTACCCTTCATTCCAAAGAATATGACGCTGAACAACTACCTGGAGATCTTCCATTTGAAGATGACCAAGAACGCAATGTGGAATTCTATATATCTTTCCACAGCCGCTGCCTTTGTTACCATGTTGGCAGGCACTATGATCAGCTATGTTATCGTCAAGATGAAAGTCAAGGGAAAGGGATTCCTCGAGTTCCTCGGAGTCCTTCCCTATTCCATTCCAGGTACAGTCATCGCCCTTGGATGTATCCTCACCTGGTCTGGTAAATTTGGTCTTAACCTGTATAATACGGCAGGAATCATTTTTGTGGCCTATATTGCCCGGTATATGGCCTTCTCCATCAAGTCAAACTCCGCAGCATTGGAACAGGTTTCCGATTCCTTGGAAGAGGCTTCTCGAAGTTGCGGGGCCACCCATTGGCAAACACTGAGCAACATTGTCATCCCACTGATTAGACCTGGAATGGTCAACGCTTTCTTCATGATTTTCCTGCCTGCTCTCCGTGAATTGACCACCTCAGTGCTGTTGTATGGACCAACCACCAGAACCATAGGTGTTGCTATTTATGCATTGAATGAAGACGGGGAAACCGTTCGCGCCGCTGCCTTTGCAGGTATTGCCCTGCTCATCATTTTCTTTGGTGAGACCGTCATCAAGGAAATTCTCGCCCACTTTGATAAATCCACAAGGAGCTAGATATGCCAGCATTGAATCTTGTTAACGTCACAAAAGTATTTGGTTCGGTAAAAGCAGTAGATACGCTTAACCTGCAAGTTGAACAGGGAGAATGTTTCTCCTTTCTTGGTCCCTCAGGCTGTGGAAAGACCACAACTTTGAGGATGATTGCTGGGTTCGAGAACCTCGATGAAGGAGAATTGTATTGTGATGGCAAGCTTTTCTCTTCCAGCCACAAGCATTTTTATCTTCCTCCTGAAAAAAGAGATTTCGGTATGGTTTTCCAAGCTTTTGCAGTCTGGCCGCACATGACCGTCTTTGACAATGTCGCTTTCCCGTTGCATGTGAAGAAATTCTCCAAAAACGAAATCAAGAAACGTACTGAGATGGCTTTGAAAGCAACCAGCCTTACCAAAGAAGCAGAACTCTATCCTGGGAAACTTTCTGGAGGTCAGCAACAGCGTATCGCCTTGGCTCGTGCAGTTGCCATCAATCCAAAAGTCATGTTACTTGATGAGCCGTTATCAAACCTTGATTCTCATCTCAGGGAAGAAATGCGTTTTGAAATCAAGGATTTGCAACAGAAGTTTGGATTTACTGTCATCTATGTTACCCATGACCAGGCAGAAGCAATGGCTCTCAGTGATCGAATGTTAGTCATGAAAGAAGGAATTGTGCAACAAGTCGA
>JBAXZS010000132.1:0-6716 GCA_041670175.1 Sphaerochaetaceae bacterium
AAAATCCACGTTCCTGAGGGTTCTTGACAGGATGAACGATCTGGTGGATGGGGTGAGGATTACCGGTAAGGTGAATTTTGATGGCAAGGATATCTACCAGCACTACGAAGCCATGGAATTGAGGAGAAAGGTCGGCATGGTGTTCCAAAAACCGAATCCTTTTCCTATGAGCATCCTGGATAACATCGCCTATGGCCCGAGATTGTATGGGAGTCCCAACAAGCATGACCTGATGGAGATAGTGGAGAGGACATTGCGCCAGGCCTCGCTTTGGGATGAGGTGAAGGACCGTCTGCATAAGAATGCGTTATCCCTCTCAGGAGGACAACAGCAGAGGCTTTGCATCGCGCGTACCTTGGCGGTGAATCCCGAGGTCATACTGATGGATGAGCCGACCTCGGCATTGGATCCCATCTCCACCACCCACATCGAGAATCTGATGATTGAATTGAAGAAGAAGTACACCATAGTGGTGGTGACCCATAACATGCAGCAGGCTTCAAGGGTGAGTGATGTGACTTGCTTCTTTCTTATCGATGAGCAGAGGTGCGGGTTCCTGGTGGAAAGCGGAAACACAGAGGATATGTTCTTCAAGCCTCGTGACAAGCGTACAGAGGATTATATTTCAGGAAAGTTCGGTTGAGAGGAGGGCGTGTATGGAAAAAAAATACCAGCTTGATGACAAACTGCAATTCTTCCATGAACTGTTGATTCAGATGGTGAATCGGGTGGAGGAAGCAATCCTTCTGGCGACAAAGGCCTTCAAGGATCGTGACGAGAAGATAGCGCAGAAGGTGGTCAGCGATGATTATTTCATTGACCAGATGCGCTCTCTTGTGGAAAGCGATGGTGTCCATCTGCTTATTAGCGAGGCTCCGTATGGACAGTACATGAGGCAGGTCATCGCAGGATTGAAGATTGTCACTTCATTGGAGCGTATGGGAGACCATGCGGCCCACCTTGCGGCGATGGCCGTGATGCCTGTCGGAGGGGAAGAACATACTGCGGTGATCAATGAGATTGTGGAGATGGCCCTCTCTGATGCGAAGATGACCAGGGAGGCTGTGGAGGCCATGATCCATATGGATGCGGACAAGGCGACAGCCGTTGCGAAGCTGGATGATGACATCGACCAGAGAAGGCAGAAAATCAATGCCATGATCCTTGTCCTGGAGCCGAAGGATATCACCGAACGCGAGAACTTGTACAATTATTATTATATTGCCAAGGAATTGGAGCGGCTAGGGGACCATGTCACCAATATCTGTGCATGGATAGTCTATATGGTACAAGGAGTGAAACCCGATTTGAATTAGGAGATCAGATTTTCCTTTATGATGATATCCACAGGAACCTTGATGGTCTCGTCCGGCTTCTGAGCGAGCACTCGCATGCGATACAACTGGTATACCGCGGTGTATCCTTGGAAGGACGGTCTCTGGCTGATCAGACACTGGATATCTCCGTTTTCCAATGCCTTGCGGTTTTGTTCAATAAGGTCATATCCTATGAGGGTGGTCTGGGGTTTCCGACCCTCTTCCTTGACGTATTTGGCGAACAGGTGCACTGCATCGTTGACCACAAAGATGCCATGGAGGTCCTCGTATTGGTCATAGAGGGCCTTGATCATCTTTTTGCCTTCCTCTCCATGAGGAAGAGATTCCACCTCAAGGACATGGAAGCCTTCCTTGTCGGCAAAGTAGGAGAAGAAGCCACGGCTACGCTCAGTACTGTTGAAGGCCCCCTTGTGGGTCTGAACGACGATGTATGTCCCCTTCTCTGGAGAGAACAAGTGCATCATCCGGCCAGCCAGGAATCCCCCTTTGAAGGGATCTTGCGCCAATGATGAGACAGGTCTTGTACCTGGCAGGGGGGAATCTATGAACGCATAAGGAATGGTTCCTGCCATTGAGAGGAAAGTCCTGGTCTCCTCGGTAAGAATCGGTGCCAGCAGGATGGCATCGACCCCGATCTCAAGCAGATGCTTTGCCTTCTGTATGAAAGTGGAAGGCTCCTCTCGATCAAATTCAGCCAGTCCTATGGATACTGAGAGTTGGCTCAGCTCCTTGCTTGCCTTGAGTATTCCTTCATAGACCAGATCCCAATATCCATACTCGCTATGAAGCTTGGGCAGAAGCACTCCGATACGAAAGGGCTTGGAAAGCTTAAGGTTGCGAGCAAACGCATTCGGTTGGTACTCGAATTCCTTGGCTATGGTGAGAATCTTCTCTATTGTCTCTGGAGCGACACGTCCCCTGTTGTGGAGGACCCTGTCCACCGTTCCAATGGAAACCCCTGCAAGCTTAGCAATTTCTGAAATGGTCATTTACTCTTTTACCTTATATATGCAACGTTAACGCAGAGTGTATCATATCATTCGAGTTTAAACCATCAGAAAATAATGGATATGACACTCTTGCTTTTTTTAGAGAACTTTCTTGAAATGTAAAAAAAAATATCTTGACAGAACCTATTTTTGGATACAAAACTATCATTGATAGTTGCGTTAACGTAAACGCAAATTGAGTCTTACAAATGGAGGATTTTGAATGAAAAAAGCAGGTGTGTTTCTTCTTGTGCTTGTCATTGCTGTGACAAGCATCTGGGCGAATGGTTCTTCTGAAACCCAAGGGTCTTCTGTAAAGAAAATGACTGTCGGTGTATGTATGCCGACCCAAAGTTCCGAGCGTTGGATTAATGATGCTGCAAATATGAAGAAGCAGCTTGAGGCTCTTGGCTATAACGTTGATGTGCAGTTTGCTGAAGACGATGTACAGGCTCAGGTTTCCCAGATTGAGAACCTGGTCGCCAAGAAAGTCAATTGTCTGGTTGTCGCCGCAGTAGACTCTTCTGCTTTGGTCAATGTTTTGGCACAAGCAAAGGAAGTTGGTATTCCTGTTATCGCTTACGATCGTCTGCTGATGGATACCGATGCTGTTTCCTATTATGCCACCTTTGATAATAAAGGCGTAGGTACTGCGATTGCAAAATACATCGAGGACAAAAAGCAACTCAAGACGGCTAAGGCCGAGGGACGGAGTTATACCATTGAATTCTTCATGGGGTCTCCGGACGACAACAATGCATTGTTCCTCTACAATGGTGCCATGGAAGTGCTGAAGCCCTATCTTGACAACGGTGTTCTGATTTGCAAGAGTGGTCGTACTTCATTCAAGGATACCTGTATTCTTCGCTGGTCTCAGGAAACCGCGCAGCAATGGGCCGAGAATTACCTGAGTGCCTTCTATGCGAAGGAGAAACTGGATATCGCCTGTTCTGCCTTTGATGGCTTCGCATATGGTATTCGTTCAGCTTTGGAAGGGGCTGGCTATAAGGTTGGTCCGGATTGGACAATGGTTACCGGTCAGGATGCTGAGCTGATGGCTGTAAAGAACATCATTAGCGGTTACCAGACGATGTCAATCTACAAGGATACCAGGTTGCTGGCTTCCAAGTGCACATCGATGGTCCAGGCCGTGCTCAAAGGGACAACCCCTGAGATTAACGACACCACCCAGTATAACAACAACAAGAAAGTTGTTCCTTCGTATCTCTGCACTCCGGTTGCCGTCGACAAGGACAATTACAAGAGTGTCATTATTGATGGAGGCTACTACACTGCCGCCCAGCTGAGCAAGTAAGTCAGGTTTCCTTTTGCCTCCTTGGCCGGGGTTATCCACCAGGGAGGTTTTTCATGCAAGGGAGTAGGTCGATGGCAGATATAATTTTGGAAATGAAAAACATCACCAAGGTTTTTCCCGGGGTGGTGGCTCTCTCTGATGTTAATTTGGTTATAGAGAGAGGAGAGATTCATGCCTTGTGCGGAGAGAACGGTGCAGGGAAATCCACCTTGATGAATGTTCTTAGTGGGGTGTACCCTTATAGGTCATATACCGGTGACATCTTGTTTAATGGAGAGGAATGTCAGTTTCGTCAGATTCGTGATAGTGAACAAAAGGGTATTGTAATCATTCATCAGGAATTGGCATTAATCCCCTATCTGTCCATTGCCGAGAATGTGTTTTTGGGCAATGAGCAGAAGAAAGCCAAGGGTGTCATTGATTGGTTGGCTACCAGGACAAAAGCCCAAGAGATGCTTAGGCAGGTAGGTCTGCCCAACGAGGATGTGAGCAAGCCTGTAAATAGTATCGGTGTCGGCAAGCAGCAACTTGTCGAGATTGCGAAAGCACTGGCGAAAAAAGTCAGTCTGCTGATTCTCGACGAACCGACTGCCTCTCTTAATGATGAGGAGAGCAACCATTTGTTGGGTATTCTTCTGCAACTGAAGGAAAAAGGAATCACAAGCATCATCATTTCCCACAAGCTTGCGGAATTGACCAAGGTTGCTGACAATATAACGGTCATGCGCGACGGGCAAGTCATCAAGAACCTGTCACGTTCTGAAGGGTTTGAAGAAAACGTCATTGTCAAGGCAATGGTGGGCCGAGAACTTACCCAGCGGTATCCTGCAAGAGAAGAAAGAGCACCTGGTCCAATAATCATGGAAGTGAGGCATTGGAATGTCTACCATCCGGATGATGCGGACCGCAAGATTCTTTCCGATATAAATTTCAACGTAAGGGCTGGCGAAGTTGTTGGTTTTGTCGGTCTTATGGGTGCCGGTCGTACGGAATTGGCGATGAGCCTGTTTGGCAAGTCTTATGGACAAAAAATTTCAGGCGAGATTTATATGCATGGCAAGAAGGTGGAAATCAACACTGTCGGGGATGCCATCCGTAACAAGATTGCCTACTGCAGTGAGGATCGTAAGAATTACGGGCTTGTCTTGATTGACGACTTGAAGCACAACATGACCATGGCTGCATTGCCATATTACTTTTCGGAAAGGAATGTAGTGAAAAAAAATGAAGAGATAGTGGAGTCGAGGAAACTCAAGACTTCCTTCTCAATCAAGGCGACAAGTATTAATCAGAAAGTGGAGACCCTCTCTGGAGGAAATCAGCAGAAAACAGTCCTTGCCAAGTGGATTCTCGCTGCTCCTGATGTGCTCATATTGGATGAGCCGACCCGTGGTATTGATGTCGGGGCCAAGCATGAGATTTACTTGCTGATTAATGAATTGGTGAAAAAAGGGAAAGCGGTGGTTGTCATCTCTAGCGAGATGCCGGAAGCAATCGGAATTTCTGACAGGGTGTATATCATCAATGAGGGACGCATCATAGGCGAGATGTCTAAAGGTGAGATGTCCCAGGAAGCAATCATGACGAAAATAGTTCGGGATACAAATAGTCGGGGGAGGATGTAATATTATGGAGACGCTCAAGGTGAAGACAACGAAAATTGATTTCAAGCAATATGGAATGATGATAGCACTCATTGCGATCTATTTGCTTTTTGCCATTTTGACCAAGGGTACAAATACTTCCTCGATGAATATCAACAACCTGATCATGCAGAATGGATACATCATCATTCTCTCCATTGGCATGTTGCTCTGTGTCTTAACAGGAAATATAGATTTGGGGGTTGGTTCTGTTGTTGCTGTCAGTGGAGCCGCCTCCGCAATCATGGTGGTTGATTACCACTTGCCGGTGTTTGTTGGTTTTATCGTTGCGATTGCGGTTGGCTTGGCATTTGGTGTGTTTACAGGTTTCTTTATCTCGGTTCTGAGCATTCCGCCGTTCATTGTTACTCTTGCTACCATGCTCATCGGTCGTGGGCTTACCTATACTGTTTTGCAGGCGCAGACAAAGGGTCCCCTTCCTCCCAACTACACGATGATCGGGGCCGGTTTTGTTCCCTCTCCCAAGATTACAATTCTTGGTACCAAGTTTGACCTGCTTTCCCTGCTTGTTGCACTAATTGCAACCATAGTGGTCATAATTGCCATACAAAAAACAAATAGAACTAAAAAACAGTACGGATTTGAAGTCGAGACTCCTTTGCAGTCCTTTGTGAAGATAGTGTTAATCTCATTTCTTATTTGGTTTATCCTGATAAAACTTGCCATGTATAAGGGTATTCCCAATGTCATGATTCTTATGTTGATTATGACTGCGTTCTATCAGTTCCTTACTTCAAACACTGTTTCTGGTCGTCAGATATATGCCCTTGGAGGTAATGCAAAGGCAGCAAAGCTTTCTGGTATCAACACACAGAAGGTGTTCTTCTGGGTGTATGCCAATATGGGCTTGCTTTGCGGTATCGCAGGTATCGTGCTCAGCGCTCGTAATGCTTCTGCTACTCCTAAGGCCGGCGATGGTTTTGAAATGGATGCTATTGCATCCTGCTATATCGGCGGTGCTGCAATCGCTGGTGGCAGTGGTTCTGTCCTGGGTGCTGTCGTCGGTGCCCTGATCATGGGCATATTGAATAATGGCATGTCTCTTTGTGGCCTTTCGACGGATATTCAGAAGATTGTCAAGGGACTGGTTTTGCTTGGGGCTGTTACGATGGACCTTGTCTCCAAACAGAAAAAGAACTAATTCCTCTTTTCTCCTTTTTCTCCTTTCAGCCTACAACCAACGAGTGTTGTAGGCTGATTTCTGTCTCTTGTGTATCTGAGTATGAAAATCACCGAAGAGGGGCCGATGGCAATTCCCCTCGCTTCAGAATGCAGTGGTGCCCAAGGTGTTTGCATGAAGGAAGGAGGAAGTCCTGTTGCATATGGTTTTAGCTGTACCTGTCTCAAAGTGTTTGGCAGCGAAAGCACATCGTGGATATTGCAAGAGCAGCAAGAAACTCAGTTCTCTTGC
>JBAXZS010000133.1:0-6691 GCA_041670175.1 Sphaerochaetaceae bacterium
AAGATAATATCGATGATTTGTTCTCTATCCACAATCTTGTTCACCGACTGCTGCCATTCCCTCAAAGGCGTCTCGATTGCAAAGGTCAATCCGCTTTTCCTTACCTCTGAGAGTTGCTCCAGCACATCAAGATTGAATGAGCTCACTTTCAGGCTTGGTAACGAGAAGGAGATATGGCTTGTCTTGTACCGGGAATTGAGATTATGGATAAGACTCTTGATATGGGGATAATCCCCGCTGGATAAGGAACTCAACGTTATTTCACGAAACCCGAAATCATGAACATTCTGTTCTACTTGATCCATGATAGTCTTCAAGCTTTTCTGCCTATAAGGCTTATAATATTGGCCGGCATTACAAAAACGGCATCCGTTTGGGCAACCCCTCATTATCTCGACAATACCATTATCCTGTGCGACCTTGAAGTTTGGAACAACATAGTACTTGAACTTCTTATCCTCGTTCGCAGTAAAGGAAACATCGTAGTTCTTTGTAGCGAGCGCCTTACCGGGATACCAAAGAAAATCAAACTGCTTGAGCAATCCAATCTTCTCACTTCGTTTCAGATTCTCGCTCTTTGCCTTCATGAGCACTTTCACCAAGTCACCCAGCCCGTTCTCTGCTTCTCCGATAAAAGCAAAATCAACAAATCGAGAAAATGGAAGAGGATTTGTGGATGCTGGACCTCCACAAATGACAAGTGGATCTTCTTCCTTCCTGTCACAGGCATCAATCGACATGCCACCTAGGTCAAGCACCTGGAGGATGTTGGTCGCACAAAGCTCATAACCAATGGAGATGCACAGAAGATCCAAATCCCTAAGCGGCAGTCCCTCATCAAGGGTGTAGAGAGGAAGATGTTTTTCCCTAAGCATCTTTTCAAAGTCGTGGGCTACAGAAAACACCCGGTCACAAGAGACGCCCTCAATTCGATTAAGAATATCATAGAGGATTCGTACCGCATGATTGCTCATGCCAATCTCATAAAGATCAGGAAAGCAAATGGCACAATGGAAATCAGATGGCTTGCTCGCTTTTTTCCCAAAATGGAACTCCCCTCCGCTATATCTACAGGGATTTTGTACAGAAAGCAAATCCTTCTTAAGGATCTCATATATATTGTTCATATCATTCCTCTCGGTTTTCTAAAACCTGATATTTGTTAGAAAGCACTCTTTTGTCTGCTGCAAAAGCCAAATCGGCCAATATACGGTACAGATTTTTTGTGTTCTTTACAGTCCCTATGAGAGATTGCGCTTCAGGTAAAAGAATGGAGGCCTCCGCAATTGAGAGATTCTGCACATTGACAAGTGAGAATATCTCCAGCTTTTCCTCATTACTCAGACCTGTCATTGACGAGAGTAAGACCTGTGCATTTGCAGTTCCCGTCGCCAGCATCTTCGCATAGCTAAATGAATCTAAAGTGGAGGCCAGATATTTTGAGAAAATATCCTCGGCCTCCTCATTTTTCCCCAAGGCCAAAGCCGCTTGGTACCCATATTGTGCATCTTCTGTTGTCTTAGTACTTTTCTTCTCAAACAGGAAAAGAACCTGGGCAAAATGCCGTTGCCTGAAAGCAAGGCTTATCATCTGATCCCCGACTTCCCAATAATGCGGATCCTTTTCCTTCGCGATGGCAAGATAGAGATTGAAGGTATCATAGGCCCTTTCGTCTTCTTTCAGCATAAGATAACTCATGCCTTCCCAATATAACCTGTCGCTTGAGATCTCCTTCTGTTCCCTAGCCTGTTCAATCAAAGCTTGAAATTGATTGTTTTGGTAAAGCTTTTGATAATTCACCATAGCAAGAATTCTCGTAGGAAATAAAAAAAGGAAGAACAAAGAAAAGGTAATACAAATTTTCCTCATCTCTATTCTCCCATCCTATTCAAAAAAATTCGGTAGGCAATAAGCCGGGTTCTGTATATGATGATCATCTATCCACAATCTTGGTTACCCAAGACCTCTAGCGACCTACCCGCAGGTTATAGGCGGACCACCCAACCTGCTACTTGGTCTTGCTCCTGACGAGGCTTGCCCTGCCACTCCTGTTACCAAGAGCGCGGTGGGCTCTTACCCCACCATTTCACCCTTACCCTTTCAGGCGGTTTATTTTCTGTGGCGCTATCTTGAGCGTTACCGCTACCGGCCGTTAACCGGCGTCACGTCCTATGGAGCCCGGACTTTCCTCAGGAGTATCTCATCCTGCGATCATCTCACCTACCGAAACAAAAGCTACACAATATCGTTGAACTCGTCTTCCTCAGTGAAGTCAGAAAGCTCTGCACCACTTTCTTCGGTTTCAACTTCCTCCTCGTCACCTCGTACTGGCTTCTTGAACTGCTCCTCAGCTCCTTCGACATCCTCATAGTAAAGAATTCGTGAGCAGTACGGGCAGAAAGAGATTTTCCTTGCAACGCGAACATCATTGACAAATTGAATCGGCAGCATGATATGGCAACCTTGGCAGACAAGCCCATGGATTGGAACAATCCCCTTACCATGCTTGTTCTTCACAATCACAGAAAACTTATCATACAAATCCTGATTGATGTCCCCGTCGATAAAGGCAAGGCATTGTTTCTCGACATCAGCACATTGTGCCTTCTTGTCCGCCATCAGACCTTCAATCTTGCTGGATTCCGTACCAACCTCACTTTGTTGGAGCTTCAAAAGTGATTCCTTTTCTGTGAGCTGCGCATCCATTTCCTGAACCTGCTGCTCCTTGGCATGCAACTGCTTAAGAAGCATCTGTTCCTTCTCGCTTGCATCCTTGATTTCCTTTTCCAAGGCTTCGAATTCTCTCTGGGTAGTAATCAACTCCATCTTCTTCTCAGAATTCTCTCGCATGGTGACCATATCCTCGTATTGGATACGAAGACTTTTCAACTCATCCTTGGCAAGCTGTGTTTTGCTATTTTCTTCAGTATATTCTTTGTTGATCTTCCCCAAGAGCTCCTGCTTGACCAGAAGGTCTTTGGGTAACTTATCAATCTCGTCCTCAAGATTGAACTTCTGAATCAAACAATCCTGCAACATGGTTAGTTTCTCGAACATCTTGTTATCTTCCATTTATCATACTCCTGCTATCGTCAAATGAAATCCTTCAATTTCCTGCTTCGTTTCGGATGTCTCAGCCTTCTGAGTGCTTTTGCCTCAATTTGCCTGATACGCTCACGAGTCACTTCAAAATACAACCCTACTTCTTCCAATGTCAATGAGTATCCATCATCAAGGCCGAATCTCATCTTAAGGACTTCCTGTTCTCTCACCGGCAGCGTGGCCAGGACCTCTTTAAGTTGTTCCTGAAGCAATGCATATGCTGTTTGCTTGGCCGGGTCCTCCACATCCTTATCCTCGATAAAATCAGAAAGCAATGAATCCTCTTCCTCACCGACAGGGGTCTCCAGGCTGATTGGCTCACGAGCGACATTTTTGACCGCCTTGACCTTGCTCTCCGTCCAACCCAGTTTTTCAGCAATCTCATCATCTGTTGGTTCACGACCAAGAGACTGCATGAGCATCCTGGATTCCCTGACAACCTTGTTAATCTGCTCAATCATATGGACAGGAACGCGGATTGTCCTTGCCTGGTCGCTGATTGAGCGGGTGATTGCCTGCCGTATCCACCATGTGGCATAGGTGCTGAATTTATACCCTTTGCGATATTCAAACTTCTCGACCGCCTTGATCAAGCCGATATTGCCTTCTTGGACAAGATCAAAAAAGTGAAGGCCTCGATTTGTATATTTTTTTGCAATCGACACAACCAGACGAAGGTTTGCCTTGATGAGACGATCTTTGGCAGTCTTCATCATCTTCTGACCTTCCTTGATCTTGGTCGCATGCTGCAAGATTACCTCGCATGGTTCCTCAAACTGGTATTCGATGTTTTTCAGTTCCTTCTCGGTCAGTTGCAAATCACGAATAAGGTCCTTTGTCTTATCACTCGTCAACTGCAGGCTCTGTTCAATTTCCTTGCATTTGGTGCTGGTGTTCAAGTCTCGTCCAAGCTGTCTCAATTCCTTGGCATTCTTGATCTGCAACCTGTTCTCAAGCTGTTGCTTCTTTTCAGTACAACTGATTATCTGGGCTTCAGCCTGGACAAAATCATCAGTGAAAGCCATTATCTCTTCTTGCTCGAGCTTGACCTTGTCAAGTTTCTCAAGCAATTTCGTGCGCTGCTTGGAAAGAACATCATCATGCAGGACATCCTCTCCACTGCTTATCATCTGTTCTTTCTTTGCAACATAACTCTTCAAGAGCCCCTGCAATTCTTTCAGCTGGTCCTTATAATACTGGGAGAAACGTTTCTGATTAGTCACCAAATCCTTGTAATCCTTGGGACTGTACTCGTCTTCCTCTTCTTCAATCTTAGTGTTCAGGGTTTTAATAATCGAGTAAAATCGGGTGATCATAATACCACTCTGACCGATTACTTCCTTGATTATCTCGGCGCCCTTCTCCATTTTCTTGGAGAGCTCGACTTCCTGATCGGCGGTCAAAAGATTCTCGCGTCCTATCTCCCTGAGATACAATCGGATAGGGTCATCTCCACTGGAGTCCGAACGATCAGTACCAAGGATTGTAGGAGTATGATGCGCCCTCTCAATATCTCCGTCATGGTCATCCAGGCTTGAGATGTCTACAAAATGCTCACCACCGCCGACTGTGTCATCATCCGTGCTGAGGGGAGTCCACCCGATGGCATCCTCGCTCTCTTCTTCCTCTTCTGCATCCTCATCCGTATCCTCTTCGTCGCCTGAATGCGCCTTCTTGTCGGACGAGGAATCATCCTTGGCCGTTGTCACAGGAGTGGAAAAATCATCTCCAAGAATAGCGTCGTCAGCCAGGACGTCATCTTCCAAAAGGGCATCGTCCTCAGGCTCTTCCTCTATCACATCAACACTGAGGTCCTCGGGAGAAGGCCCTTCTTCAAATTCCACTTCCACATCACTGATACCATTCTCTGAAACCTGGATATCAGCCTGCTCACTAAGGTCTTGGATTATCTCCTCGACGTCTTCCTCGCTAGTTTTCTCTCCAAGGGCCTTGACGATATCATCCTTGGTGACATGACCATTCTCTGCGGATTTTTTAATCAATTCGTTAACAATGGTCTTTTTGAGATTTTCTTCCAGCATCCTTTCTTTATCCCTATTATTCCTATTGCGTATTACGTTTCAATTCTTCATTCAGCAGTATTATTTTCTGATTAAGCATATTAAACTCGTTCAAGATCTTTTCATAATCCTGATCACCATTGAGTTCGCTTAATTCCAGCATATTCCTGCAATTTCGAAGTTTTGCCTCTAAATTGCGGATGGTTATCCGATTTAAAGCCTCATTCAAGTTTTTTTCCGGTTCTCGGATGAATTCCTCCATAGAAAAGGAATTTGCAACATCACTTGCGAGCTGTTTGTCGTCAATCATCTGCAAAATATATTCATTGCTCTCTTGGACACCCTCCCTTTTAGCATCCTCAAGAACTTGATACAATTTTTTGGCCTCGTCATCCTCGAGGTCCTCAATATGCAACCTAATCCGCACCTTATCATAAAAGGTCCGATTATTCACCACATACAGCATAGTACGGAAATCAATGTTCAACTGCGAGGGAACCAGTTGCTTAAGCGTCTTTTCCATATGTGCAACCTGAACTTTCTCTACAGGAAGTTTCCCCTTGTAGAAATCCTGAAGAATGGCTGTCTGTGGTACCTCTAGCACCTCCGAAAGAACATTGATTAGATCACTACGCACGATATTCGACTCAGTCGCATCCAAATAAGGCTTCACAGTTTTAAAAACTGCAAACTTTCCATTAGACGATTTTGTATCATAACGATTTACCGCATTCTGCACAAGATAGGAAAAGCCTGTTTTCTTCTCTAAAAGTTCATTTCTCAATGCTTCCTCACCCATATTTTGAACGACTTCCGAAGGATCCTTGCCCAAGGTCAGTTTACTGACAGTGTTTTGGAGCTCAAGACCCTGTGCTATCGACAAGGCCTTGGCTGTTGCATTCTGACCAGCCTCATCACTATCAAAAAGCAAGGTCACGGAATTGCAATACCGCTTCAATAGTTTCGCCTGCTCTATGGTAAAGGCTGTTCCCAGAGGAGCCATCGCATAAGTCAGACCGCTCTGGTGCAGCGCCACAACATCAAAATTTCCTTCACAGAGAATCGCCTGCCCTCCTTTATCCTTGTCCTTAAGGGTTCCCAACGATTCATAGAGGCCAAAAAGATTATGTTTCTTACTGTATATGGGTGTTTCTGGTGTATTGATATATTTTGCAAGGCTTTGTCCGCCCAGGTCTCTCCCGCTGAATGCGACTGTCCGCCCCTGCCATGAACGGACAGGAAACATCAGACGATCACGAAACAAGGGATAGTGGCTGTTATTCTTGGAGAAAAGTCCGCTGGCATTAAGCAAATCATCACTATATGACTTGTTTTTCAGAAACGAATAAAGGAAATCCCCATCATCCAAGGCATAGCCAAGATTGAATATCTCCCACATCTGGGGGCTGACCTTCCTCGTGCTGAGATAATCCCTTGCCTTCTGTCCGCGCTTATCCTTGAGCAATAAATAATGGAAGGTCATGGCTATGCGGTCATACAACTCGAAAAGAGCCTCTCGCATGTCATTTTCTTTTTTCTGCTGAAAAGTCATCTCGGCCAACTCGACA
>JBAXZS010000134.1:0-6619 GCA_041670175.1 Sphaerochaetaceae bacterium
ACTCGTTCGTCAAAAGCGGCAAGTCCATGGGAGAAATCATGATCTTCCTCAACTCAAGTCGAAAATGATGCTTTGCTTACCAGGAAACACCTTTAGTAGAACATTTATGGGAAGTTAACATTCTGTTATTTCTTTTTGATCCATATGGTTTGTCCTTTTAATTGGTTTATGATATAAACCATACTGTTCGTTTTCTCCTTTGTCAATATATCTTTCACGGGGAAGAAAAATAAGGTATTGTTAGAACGAGTATGGAGGCATTCTTAATGAAAGATTTATTACACAAGCTTACAGAAGCGAGCAACTATATTAGAGAGAAAACAGGAGAGGACCCTATCTCCCTTGGCATGGTTCTGGGCAGTGGTCTTGGAGAACTTGCCGATCAGATTGTCAATCAGATTGTCATTCCTTATAAGGAGATTCCCAATTTTCCCCTCTCCACGGTAACAGGGCACAAGGGGCAACTGGTCATTGGAGAGCTTGAAGGTAAACGAGTACTTTGCATGCAGGGGCGCTTCCACTACTACGAGGGCTATGAGATGGATCAGGTGGTGTTCCCTATTCAGACCATGAAAATGCTGGGAATCAAGAACCTTTTGCTTACCAACGCCGCCGGTTGTGTGAATCTTGCATGGAAGCCAGGGGATTTGATGATTATCTCCGACCATATCAAGCTGGTTGCGGCGAATCCTCTGAGAGGGCCGAATTGCGACGAACTTGGAGACCGCTTCTTTGATATGGGTAATGCCTACGACCGGGACCTTCGTACCTTGGCGATGGAATGCGGAAGGAAGCTCCATCTTGAGCTACGCGAGGGTATATATCAACTTTTCACCGGTCCCTCTTTTGAGACCCCGGCCGAAGTGCGTTTCGCCCGCCTCTGTGGCGCTGATGCGGTGGGGATGTCCACTGTCCCCGAGGCAATCGCTGCAAGCCAGATGCATATGAGGACTTTGGGCATCTCCTGTCTGACCAATATGGCGGCGGGAATTCTCAAACAGCCACTCAACCATATTGAGGTGTTAGAGACAAGCCAGAGAGTCAAAGGGAGCTTTACCGCCTTGGTACGTCAGATAGTGAAGGAATGGCCATTTTGAAAGCTCAGGATATCATAGAAAAGCTTGGTTTGCTTCCACTCGAAGGAGAAGGTGGTTACTTTCGGAAGATTTACACCCATAGAAGTGGGGCGGAAATCCTCGGGGGAACCATCTATTATCTAATCACTCCGGCTTCTTTCTCTTCCCTCCATTGGTTGCCTACTGATGAAGTATGGTATTTTCTTGAGGGTTCTCCCTTGAACCAGCTGGTCCTGTTTCCTGATGGGAGGAACAGTATGACTATTTTGGGTTTTGCCAAGGAGGGACATACTCCGGTGACCATTGTGCCCGGTGGCTGCTGGCAGGGAACCAAGATGGGATGCAAGGAAGGATATGCTCTTTGTGCCACCACTATGGTTCCCCCGTATGTTGCTGAACGCTATAAGAAAGGGAACCGGGAACTTATCAAACAATGGCCGGATTGCCCGTATGTCGAGGAGTATCTGGTATGAAAACAGCATTGGTGACAGGAGCGACCAGCAATCTTGGGAATGCGATAACGAGGCTTCTTGTCAAAAATGGGTATCATGTGATTGCCTGTTATGCCCATCAAGGAGAGAAAGCAAAGGAACTTATTGCTTTGGGGAATATCTCCCTCCTGCAACTTGATCTCACCAAAAAGGAAGAGTTCACGAAATTGTCCTTCCTCAAATCATTAGACCTTTTGGTGAATAACAGCGGGGTCTTCAAGAGCTATCTGGAACAGGAGATTCCCCTTGACCAATGGGACGAGGTGTTCTCCGTCAATATCAGGGGGATTCATCTGATGGTCCAGCATTTGATTCCCGCCTTGAGGAGTTGCAAGGGAAGCAGCATTGTCAACATCGCCTCCATCAATGCATTGCACCCTGGTTTTGGAATGACTGTCAGTTATGATGCATCCAAAGGGGCGGTCGTCTCCTATACCCAGAGCCTGGCCTCTGAGTTGGGACCTGCGATACGGGTGAATGCGGTGGCTCCCGGGTTACTAGATGCCCCATATCTGCATATTCCGGGCAATGAAATACTCCAGAGGGCTCTCTCCAGGGCTGTTCTTAAACGTCTGGTCAAAAGCGAAGAGGTGGCACAGGCCGTCTTGTTCCTTTCCGAGGACGAGGCCATCACAGGACAAACGATAGTGGTCGATTGCGGATATTTGGTAGGATAAAGATGAAAATACTCTGTATTTCAGATGAGACAGACCCGCTTATTTATTCCAAGAACATTGCCAGTCGTTATGGTGATGTTGATTTGATTATCTCTGCAGGAGACCTTCCTTTGAAATATTATGAGTACATCATCTCCTCGTTGAACAAAGAGATGTATTTCGTATTTGGGAACCACAACCTGGAAAACATGCAGCAATTCACAGGGGGAAACCAGTTGGCTCAGATTGGTATGGGCTATAGCGAGCCTCACCCTTCCCTTCGGGTGCTTCCTGATTTTGGAGGAAACTACATTGATGGCAAGGTGGTGTATGATAAGAAGCAGAATCTGATTATTGCCGGGCTCGGAGGAAGCATCCGGTATAACAGAGGGAAGAACCAGTTCACCGAACAGGAGATGCGATTCAGGATGTACAAGATGATTCCTCATCTTTTGTACAACAGGATACGATATGGTCGTTATGTCGATATCCTTGTTACTCATGCAGCACCTTTAGGTATTAATGATGAGATTGATGCCTGTCATCAGGGTTTCTCGACTTTTCTCATCTTCATGAGATGGTTCAAGCCCAAGTATTTGCTTCATGGGCATGTGCATTTGCTGGATTTGAATGAAAAGAGAGAAAAAGTGTATCAGCAGACGAAAGTCATAAATATATTTAAGAATTACGTGATTGATGATTCAAGATTAGGGAAGAAACATGGGAATTGAAGTATTTAGCCAAGCAAATGAAGATTTTGAGAAAGCAAAACGAAGAGGCAGGATGCAAGCCCTCCTTTCAAGTCTTACCTGGAAGAATTCCAATCTCCTCTCGTTTTACGCGGTCACCAAGTTGATTAAACCAAAGAACGAGACCTACCGGGGAATGCAGACTATCCCTGTGAAGGATATTATCGGCTCCGAAGGAAGGTATCATGATTTTTCTTTGGCCTTTTATCCCAAGAAGGAGATGCTTCGTTCCCGTTGGAGAAGCATTGATACCGCCAATAGGGAGAATGTCATTCTTCCTCCGATTTCCGTTTACAAGGTTGGGGGGAACTATTTTGTTCGTGATGGGAACCATAGGGTCTCGGTGGCAAAAACCCAAGGGGTTGAGTTTATCGATGCCGAGGTTGTCGAGCTTGATAGTGAGATAAAGCTTGAGCCTGGCATGACGATGAAACAACTGAATCAGCGGGTGTGCGAATATGAACGGGAAAGGTTCATCAATCAATATCATCCTAATTATCTTCCGATGGATAGGATAGTATTTTCATCCCCTGGCTTGTATCCCGAACTCGTGCAGCATATTTTGGTACACAAATATTATATCAACCAGGACAAGACGGAGGAGATTAGTTTCGATATCGCTGCAAAAAGTTGGTTTGCCAATGTATTTGAGCCTATAGTCGCAGAGATTCGGCATGATAAAATCCTTGCCTCTTTTCCTGGCAAGACGGAAGCTGACCTTTATATGTGGGTTGTACGGCATTGGGACAACCTCAAGAGTCAAAAAGGACAAGGGGTGACAATCCAAAATGCCACCCGTGATTACCAACGAAGATTTGGCAAGGATTTGCTCACAAGGACAATCAAACGGATCAGGACCTTTTTCTCTCGCAATGGAGTGGAGGAGGAAGACCCTGATACACCTGATGCCTAATCTTGAAGATAAGAGGCCAAAGTATCCGCATAAATAGAAATGACATTGCCCAGTTCCTGGCTGGGACGGATTAGGTTTTCTTTTCCGGCAAGATGCACAATACCCGCAACTGGTTGGTTCTGGTCGTCAATGTCAACATGCACTCCGAAGGGAACATGAAGCATCCCCATACTTTGGGCCCAGTAAATCATGGCATCCAATGCATGGGAGCCTTCATTGGTGGAATGGGAGCAACTGGTGAAACAGGCAAACAACCGACTTTCCAGTGATCTGTCCTCACTCAAAGAGAAGGTACTGTCCAGAAACTCTTTCATTTCTCCTGTGACATTCCCGAAACGGGTCGGGGAGCCAAGGATGATCATGTCGCTTTTATGGAGCAACTCCACAGTGGCGACGGGAAGGGCGAGGATATCCTCATAAAATTCATTTGCGGACTCTTCCTTGTTCGCCCAGATGTGCAAATCCGGATCCTCAACACGGTAGAGGCGGGCGTCCACATTGCGTTCGATGAGAAGGTCCTTCATGTAAGAGCCAAGGATGTAGCAGTTACCGTTAATGCTGTGAATGATGATGGAGCATCTTTTCATGGTTTCTCCTCTTTTGACTGTTCCAGTCCTATCAATAGTATAATACAAAAAAATCCCATCGTTGTTGTATTTTGTGCATTCTTATGATAGTTTTTCTCATATGACAGCGTGGCAGCAACCTCTTGCCGAACAGATAAGCATGCAGCTTTTTTCCCAAGATCTGCTCGTGTTCTCCAGTCAGGGAAAATGGCTTTACCCTTTATTCGAGGCAGAGAGTTTTCTTTCTCAGCATCATTATGAGAAAAAGACACTTTCCTTGCACGACAGAGTAGCGGGACAAGCCGTAGCTGCTCTCTGCTCTCATCTTGGGATAGGTCGTGTGCATGCTGACTTGATGAGCCGGTTGGCTTTGGATGCCTTTGCTCGTTATGGTATTGAGGCTACCTATGCAAGACTGGTTCCCGCCTTGCAATGCAGGACCGAATCTTTGATTGACAGCAGCATGAGTGTCGAGGAAATCCATCGGATGCTTGTCAAGTCCGTCTCGCTCTGATACGAAAGGACAACTCGTTAGCACCAGGCATTGTACAAACCCTCATGGTGGTCAACATATACCCTGAGGCCATAGACTTCTGAAAGAAGCTTTTCGTTAAGGATCTCGCTTTTCTTTCCATCCGCGACGATTCTTCCTTGATTCATAACCACAATACGAGTGATGGAAGGGATGATCTCGCTGAGCTCATGTGTTACCAAAATAAGAGTTTTGCCTTGTGAGGCAAATTGTTCCATGATCAATCTGTATTGCCTAAGGGCTTGAAAATCCAAAGCGGTTGCAGCCTCATCAAGGAGCATCACCGAGGGATCATGCACACAGGCCCTTGACAGAAGGACTCTTCTGGCCTCCCCGCTGGATAGCCTATTCATTTGTTTGTCCTGCAAAGCAGAGCATCCAGTCTCTTTCATGAGGGCAAGAGCCTTTTTCTTTTGTTCTTGCGTGACCTGATGATGAAAATCAAGGCCGATTGAACTGAAAAACCCTGATAATACGATATCAAAAGCACTATTGGTACTATTGCAAAGATATTGCAGGGATTGCGAGACAATACCGAGATGTTTCCTTAATTCCTGCACATTCCAATGGTCTTTTCCGAATAAGAGACATTTTGTCAGAGGATTGTAGAGTGGATGTGTCTCTTCACTGATGACTTGAACCAAGGTGCTCTTTCCCGCACCATTGGGACCGATAATTGCAACATGCTCCCCTTCCAGAACGGAGAAAGAGACATCATTAAGAATCGGTACATTGAGACGACGTACGGTCGCATGTTCTATTTCGACTATCTTGCCCATTAGGCAAATGCTATAGATTCCTTTGGGTACTTGTCCAGCACTTTGCCTTCAATGCTGTTCAATGTGACTAATGCCAGCGCAACCGCGAGGTCCGTCTGCTCATTTTTTAATGCTTCAAACAGATAAGTGTAATCCTTGAATCGTTTTTCAATCTCACTTTGGGATAATTGCAACTGAATGACAGCATTATCAATCAAGGGAATAAGATTTTCATAGATGGCAAGTAAAATCTGGTTATTGTTGGCCTTTACCAGAACATGCAAGAACTTGTTTTCTTCGTTGATGAATTTCTTTACTCCGGTAACTTTGTCGTTGGACATAATTTCGACATCCTTTCTCATCAAAGAAGTACAGTTCTCCAGTTCATCAATGATATTCTTGTGCTCAGTGTTACCAGAAAAACCACGCGCGGCGCTTGTTATTACATTTGTGCAAACTTGGAAAAGATTATGCATCATTTTTCGGTTGGAAGTATATTGAGAGAATAATGAAGCGGAAAGAGAACTTACGAACTGATCAAGATTATTGGAGCTAATCTGGGCTTTTCTTCCTTGGTTGATTTGGATGAGGCCTTTTGCCTCAAGAAGTTTCAATGCTTCCCTGACAGGTCTGCTGGAAGTTTTGAATTGGTCGGCAAGTTCTTTTTGTGAAGGGAGGAAACTTCCTTTCTCAAGTTTTCCCTCAAGGATGAGTTTTTCCAAAGTGTTTGCTATCTTAGAAGTTTTAGTTTCGTTTAGTATTTCCATTATTTAGCCTTTAAATATTGTCATAAGTTATAAGTTATTTTACATAACTAACATATAATAATTTTTAAAATTATGCAATGATTGAATTTCAATAAATAAAAAGATGTCATG
>JBAXZS010000135.1:0-6613 GCA_041670175.1 Sphaerochaetaceae bacterium
CGCTATCGTCTTATTGTTTGCCAGCTCTCTCTCCGTGGTGCTTCGGCTCTTGTTATATGCCTTTGTCCCTTCCCTGACCGGAGTGATTCTGGCTCAATGCACCCATAGCTTGAGTTACGGGGTCTTCCAACCTGCTTCCATCATGTTCGTGCACCAGAGGGTAAAGCATACCCATCTGGCTGCGGGAATCTCCCTTTGCCTTTCCCTGGGGACAGGGCTGCCTACCATGCTGGGGGATACCATCGGAGGCTATGTCGTCCAATCCTATGGCTACAAGGTCTTGTTTGAATCGTTCAGCATACCTGCTTTGCTTTCAGCTTTGTTGTTCCTTTTGTTTTACAGGCCCTTGACAAAAACTCCCATCGAAGCAAGATAGGATTATATTTTCTCTTATGATAGACTTTATGCAAAGGGAGCCATGCTGTGAAAAGCAGTCAAAATTGGGATTTAGCAAACATTGAAGATATCTCATCTGAGAAGATTCAAAAAAATCTTCGCGAACTTTCCACTTTTTTGAATAATGATATCAGGCAGATGCTTATTATTTTACGACAGTACTCGCCACTCGAGCTGATGAAGCTTGCCTGTTGGGAACAACATCGGCTTGTTCAGAAAGGTGATGATTTCTCAAGGCGTCAGGATAGTGCTTTCATACGTTTCCTGCAACATGCCTATTGCTTTAAATCCACCTGTCCTGAAGGCTTCGTGAATCGTCGGGATATCCTTCCCAAGGATTACAGACGGCTTTTTGAACTCTTCTCGGATATGATGCGAAAAAGCGCGCGGTATACTGACAATTGGATTCTTGGAGAGAGAAACAAATACAATTTATCCGATAGAGGATTGGTCGACCAGTTACAAAGTGATGCTTGTGAGTTTTGGTTCCCTTCCTTGATTGAGCCGTCCTCTGTCCCCTTGCAAGTGAGAGCTTTGCGTTTAAGGATGCAACCTTTCAACCAGGTTGTTTCTCAGACCTTTACTTGTGGGCTTGATGGTCTTTTGGAAGCGTTTTCTCATCTGGTGGTGAATTCCAAGCTGGCGATTGATACACTTGCCAGCGATAGCGCTTCCTATAAAAACGATATGCAGGAGCAGATTCGTCTAGCCAAGGAAAAAGGTCGGGTCATTGAGGACGAGAAGGCTATGATCAATTCCATAGTCGAACACCAGCATTGGCAGGCACGGCTTGCTTCCCTAATCGGCCGTCGTGATGGTTACGATTTGTATAATGTAGGCAAGTCATGCTCCCTTGATGAAGAGGATTGCAAGCTTTTAAGCATTCCCATCCTTTCTCTTGAAGAAACACGGAGTTTGTTTCCTTTTGAAGGTAGGGCGAATGCAAATAAGCCTTTTTTGCAAGTCGCCGGTAGTTTCTTTTGTTTTGATAGTGAGCATCTGCTGGATGATTTCTTTCCCATTGTCAAAGCTGGAGTGATTGCAAAGGGAACAATATCCTTGGAAGAATGGAACAAGATTGAAGCAGAGAGCGCCCTGATGCAACCGGTCTCCCTGGTGCATAGCATGTTAGGTCCCACCTCTTTCACCTTGGATGCAAAAGAACACTCCGCACTGTTTGATTTCCCTTCAAGACAAGTGATTCTCAAAGTGCTTGGGAAAATTGAGGATGAACCTTTTTCCGATTCAGATTCCTATATTCTTGCTCTTTTGGATACCAACAAGATTCTTGAATGGGCCGGACAGCAGGATAAGGAAGTGCTTGTTATTGATGAGCAACATTCGATTTCCTATCCTCTTGCCATCAGTGGCAATAGATTGGTTCTCTCTTATTCTCAACTTGCCAATCTCTTTCAAGACCCGGAGGCCCTTCTTCAGATTAAGGAGATTCTTGGTTTGACCAAGGAAATGCCAAAGGAACAATCAGGTGAGAAGGAACCGGCAAGGGTGCAGGAGCCCCCCTTGCAAGAGGAACAAACCGTAGCGAAAGAAATTTTGGAACAGGACGGATTGATAAAAAAAGAGGAACCCAAGCCATATTCCCTGGCTTCCATGTTATCCGACATTGCGAATGGGGGACAAACAGAGCCGGTGCAACAACCCTCTCCTGAATTCGATTGGCCGGCAACGCAAGCCAGGAAAGAGGAGCAACCTGATTTGTTTCAGGCTGCAGCAGAGACGCCTTACGAGGAGCCGGTTGCAAAGACTCCTGCCCAGGAACTCCCCGAGTTGGAGGATTTGGTCACTTCTTCCCCTTCTTTGGTTGCATTGGAAGGGAAAAGCCTTCCGTTGCAATTTGAGGCTATTCTTGAGAAGCTTAATGTCACCAAAGGGGCTTTCTTTGATTTGTGCAAGAAAGGTGATGAGAAATTGTTGAATGCCTCTTCGGCTCTTATCGACAAGGCGCTTTTGGCGCAGCAATCCGATGGCAAGGAAAAATTATTCACCATTACCCAGTTCGGGCTTACCGTCATTCTCTCCACTGGAAGGGATGACCAGCTGAGCCAGTTTGATTGGAAGGCCAATATCGGGGCTATCATGTATGCGGAGAACAAGGAATCCTGGACAGGGCTTATCCTTTCCTATGCTGTTGATAAGACCTTGAAGAATGCATACGAGAGTTTGATTGATAAAAAGGATTATTCATCAGCTGATTGGAAATATTGTATAGGTCTTGGTAATCGGTTGCTTGAGAGAAGAAGGGGAAAAGAACATGATTGATGCGATTCTGGAAGAACACTTGAAGGTGGCCATCGATGCCGCAAGGAGAGCAGGGGAACTGGTACTCGCCTCCGGTAGGGAAGGGCATCTCCAATTGATGGAGAAACACGACAATGACTTTGTCACTGAGACGGACAGGGCGAGTGAACGTTTGATCATAAGCATTATCAAAGAGAGTTTTCCCAAGGAAAGCATCTTCGGGGAGGAGAGTGGGGAGGAGGATTCCTCCATGGGCCAAGGGCGTTGGATCATTGATCCCGTGGATGGAACCTCAAACTTCTTTCGTGGAGTGCCGAATTATACAATCAGCATAGGGTGGGAGAAGGAAAAGTTCCAACCCTTGGTAGGGGTTGTGTACAATCCAAGGCAGGATGAGCTGTTTTATGCGAGGAAAGGAGGTGGCGCGTTCCTTAACGGGAAAAAACTTGAGGTTTCAAGGATCACGGATCCCAAACGAAGCCTGCTTGTGTGTGTGCCACCCTCCAGGCATCACGAGGCCGCCTCTGGGTATTTCAAGACCGAGGAGACACTGTTCATGAATTGCAGTGATGTGCGTTCTTTCGGCTCTTGTGCGCTTGAGCTGTCCTACCTCGCCGCAGGACGTCTCGATGGGTATTATGAACTGTTCCTGGGCTATTATGATTGTGCCGGGGGGGCTGTCATTCTTCGTGAGGCGGGAGGTGTCATCGAATGTCTTGGGGGTTTTTCAGATACCCGTTGTGATATTGTCGCTTCAAATGGCTATTTGCAGTCCTGGCTCAAGGAGATTGTCAATGGGTAAGCCCTTACTCCTTATCTTCGACCTGGATGGGACCTTGATGGATACCTCCCAAGGAATTTTCAATACAGCCCTGGCTGTCATGGAGGCTTTGCATCTTCCTCATGACGTCACCCCGTTACAAATGAAAAAGTTTGTAGGGCCTCCGCTTGATGAATGTTTCAGGGTGGTGTTCCATCTGGATGAATCCTATATGAATCAGGCCACAAGTCTCTACCATGAGAGGTATGTCGCCAAGGGACAATATGAAGCTGTGGTGTATGAGGGAATGGAAGAAACCTTGAAGACCTTGACGGAACGAGGGTATATCCTTGCCGTGGGAACTTCAAAAACCGAGACAACCGCGCAAAACATGTTAGCACATATGGGTGTGGCCAAGTATTTCAAGACAATCAGAGGGGATCTCCTGTCCTTGGGCAGATCGAAGGCTGACGTGATCAACTTGGTGTTGCAGGAACTGGATGTGGCACGGGAACAAGCTATCCTGATAGGGGACACCTTGCATGATCTCAGGGGCGCCACCCAAAGCCATGTCGGTTTTGTGGCGGTCACCTATGGTTTTGGTTTTACCAAGGATCAGGAGAAGTTGAAGGAAATGAAGGCGATAGTATCCACCCCCTTGGAACTTCTGACCTTGTTTCCTTGATTATTTTCCAAGTTCCTTAGCCTGGAGGAGAGCCTCCTCATTTTGTTCTACCGGTCTGGATTCATCAGCGCTTACCGGAAGATAGCCTAGGAAATCCATCTTGCAATAGGATGCTATTTCTTGGAATTGTTGTTGGATCAGTTTGTATTGGATACCATCGAGTGAGTCGGAACCTACTGCGATGACATACAGTTTCTTGCCTTCGAACTTCTCTGGCGAGAGCATGTACAGCCGGTCGATGAACAGTTTCAATTGAGCGGTGATGCCCCACCAGTACACGCTGGTGGCAAAGCAGATGCTTTTTGCTTTGCTGAATTGCTCGGCTAAGGGGATCATCTCATCCTGCTGTCTGCATGTCCCGGTTTTTTTGCAATGATCACAACCCAGGCAAGGCGCTATTTTCTTCTTGCCCAGATACACCTTCTCAATCTCATACGTCCTTGATGCTTCTTGGGCGAACACATCGGCAAGACGCGCTGAATTTCCCTTGAGATGAGGACTCCCATAATAGATCACCATTGTTTCTTTCATAATTTGTATCATAGGGAAGGTAAGCCTTGGATTCAAGATACAATCTCATCAGGTTTTCCCCATTGGGAGATTCTTCCATTCTCGATCACTACCATCAGATCGCAGTCAAGCATCGTGTTCTTCCTGTGTGAGATGGAAAGCACCGTTCTCCCTTTGCTCACCTTGTCCAACGCATCGATCAGCCTTTTTTCAGTCTTGGAGTCCAAGGAGGCGGTTATCTCATCAAGCAGAAGGAACTGTGGGTCGCACACGATGGCGCGGGCTATGGACAGCAGTTGCTTCTGCCCTTGGGATAAGGTCGATTGCTCATTGATTTGTTCATGATACAGACTTTCCAATTCCTCAAGTCCCACATAGTTCAGGACCTGGGCGCACCTCTCTTCGGTAATCTCAGGGTCCTTGAGGCTAATTTGTTCAAGAAGGGTCCCTTTGATTGGAATGAACTGTTGTTGCACATACCCATAGAGTTGTCTTTTGAGTTTGTTGGGAATGGAATAAACATCATATCCATTGATTGTTATTGATCCTTCCGTCGGCTCAAGAAGCCCGAGGATGAGGCGGAACAACGTTGTCTTGCCTACTCCCGTTCTGCCTACGAAGGTCACCTTCTTTCCTGAAGGGATCTCCAGGTTGAAATCTTTAAGTACCATTTCATTGCTGTCACTGTAATGGAAACTTACTTTGTGGAAGGCGACACTAATGGTATTTGTGGCCATGATTTCCTTGAGAGTCAGTTTCTCGTTCTTGCTTTTATCTTCCTTCAATGTCAAGAATTGGTTAACCCTGTCTATGCCACTTACACCTTTCTGGATGTTTTGCAGTTCCATACCCAATGCATCGATTGGCTTGAAAAGGTCCGAGACCAGATCAAGGGAGGCGGCCACCATACCCAGCGTGATCCCCAGGGCGTTGACACTGTCGCAGGACAAGACCACCACAAGAGCGATCAGCAAGGCTTTGGTGATTGTGACAATTGATGAATAGATGGAGTCATAGAAATTGACTTTGTCTATGGTTTGAAAATTGTCGCCAAGTTTTTTGCTGTATTGTTGTTCCATATAGGTTTCCTTGGCATATGCTTTGACTATATGGATGTTCATCAGTGTCTCCGAGAGGTGGCTGTTCACTTTGCCTAGTTGTGCGAGGTTTTTCATTTGGGATTGCAGAAGCGCTGCTCTGAAGTATTTGGTGATCCCCCAGATCAAAGGTAGGAAAGCAAGGCAAAGCAAGGCTAATTTCACTGAGAAAATTGCAATGGAGATGATGATGCCGATAATCTTGCTGAGGTCTATGACCAGATCCACCAGGCCATTGGCAAACAAGGTATTCACATTCTCCGCATCGTTGGAGAACCGTGAGGTCACCTCACCTGCGGTATGGGTGGTAAAGAAGTCCATAGGGAGACGGGTGAGTTTGTTTGCCATCTCTGCTCTGAGATTTTGCACTGAATTCTGCCCGAGAAGAATTAAAAGCGTGCTTTTTATGAAATCCAAGATAGCGATCAAGACCAGGCAACCGATAGAGACGATAGCCAAGGGCAACAGGCCCTGGACTATCCTGGGGGTAAGTTTTGTATCGATGATGATTCTCAGTATCTGAGGAGGGACAAGACTTGCGAGTACCACAGCGATGATAAGAAACATAAGCAGGGCGGTTTGCCTCTTATGCTTACCAAGTTCCTTAATGATTATCTCCAATGGTATGTTTTTTTGTTTCATTTGCCACTTTCCATCTGAAGCTGGAACATTTGACGGTAATCCTCATTATCAGAGAGGAGGAAGTCGTGGTCCCCCACTTCGATTTCACCATTTTTGCCCATATAAAGCACTTGGTCAGTGAAAGGGAAAATTGCAAGTCTGTGGCTGATCAGGAGAATCAGGCAATCATGATAATGACCTCTCAGGTTCTGGATTATCTGATTCTCGGTCCTCATATCCACGGAGGCAAAGGGGTCATCCAATATGATGAGAGGTGTATGGCGA
>JBAXZS010000136.1:0-6597 GCA_041670175.1 Sphaerochaetaceae bacterium
CAGGGCACGACGCCGATTATTCATTTGGACAGCCGTATCCTCTCGGGTATAATAGTTATACCGAATACGAGGCTTCTGACGAAGCGACCCCGGCAAGCAGATACTTGATGACCTATGAGTATTGGCGTATCGCCTTGGGGTATACCACCGGTTATACGTTTATGTTTGATGCCGGTTCCCTGAGTCTCTCGGCCGGTCTTTCCATCGGCTTGAACAGGGCTTATTACAATGAGTCCCTGTATGACCCATATGAGTATCTGATGACCAAATACCATGAAGGCTGGAAATTCTCGAACAAGTTCAACCTGGGCATCACCTGGGATGGAAGGGATCTGAAGGAAAACACCACCAAGGGATATATTGTCAGCCAGCAATTTACCTATGCAGGAGGTATCCTTGGAGGTCTCTCCAATTACTTGAAGAGCTCTACAAGTGTCAGTGGATATGTGTCGCTTTTTAGTTATAAGTTGACGGACAAACCTGCCAATGTGGTGCTTGGCGCCACCACGACCCTTAGCCTGATGATGCCTCAGTTCTGGAACAACACGGATTCCTACCTCGAGGGGAAGGGATGGGGTTGGTATAATCCCAAACTGGGTGCGACACGGTATGAGATGCTTTATATCGATGGGATGAACGTAGGCCGTGGGTTCAATGTGATTTATGACCAGAGTTTTCTTTGGGACAACCAAATCTCAATTGGCGCTCCCCTTGTGCATAACGTCCTTAACTGGGAAGTGTTTGTCAGTGCGACCGGTATCGCCTCGGAGTATTATACCGTTTTTACCAAGGGATTCTCCTCAATCAACTGGTACTACGCCCTGGGTGCCGGTATAAAATTAAAGATACCGGGTTTCCCTTTGGCCCTTTACTTGGTTAAGAATGCAAAGATGCTGTCAGGAGGTTCCTTTTCTTGGGTCGGGGGAAGTATCTTCGCCAACAGCAGTGACTCGACTAGCGGTCTGAAACTGGTACTGGCTATCAACCAGACGATATATTGATGGATGAACCGAAAGTAACTCCCCTGATGGTCCAATACCGGGCTATCAAGGCGAAAAACATTGATAAGGTTTTGTTTTTTCGTCTAGGGGATTTTTACGAGATGTTTGATGAGGATGCCGTCGAGGTGTCCCGTTTGTTAAACCTTACTCTCACTCACAGAGCGCAGCGGCCGATGTGCGGGATTCCTTACCATGCGGCGAAGTCCTATATCAAGAGACTTCTGGATCTTGGCAAGAAGATAGCTATCTGCGAGCAAATGCAATTGACGGATAATCCCCGTGAGCTCGCCAAGCGGGAGGTTATCCAGATTGTGACCCCTGCCACTGTCGTCGATGACGATTTCCTTGATGCCCGAAGTACCAGCTATGTGCTTGCGGTTTGTTTCAATGCGAAGAATCTTTGTGTGAGCTATGCAGATATCACCAGTGGTGAGTTTGTCATGACCGTGGTTCCTGTTGATATGAATTACGCCTCCTTGCTTGCAGTGCTCGAGCAAGTGCGTCCACGAGAGATACTGGTGAATGAAGATGATTATTTCCTGCATTCCGATTTCCAGGCCATGGTCGACGGGCAGAATGCCATGGTCACGAAGTTACCTCCTTGGTTCTTTAAGAAAAAGGATGCATTTACCCAGTTGTGCTTGCAGGTTGGTACGAGCAATTTGAAAGCCTTTGGTTTCCTTGAGCAGGACATCCAGCTAATCGCCGGTGGTGCCTTGTTGAAATATCTGAATGATACCTCCAAGACGAGTCTCAGCCAGATAACCGGTTACAGCAACATCAAAAGCGAGAATTTCATGCTTGTTGATGAATCCAGCAGGAAGAATCTTGAGCTTCTTACTAATTTGCAGGATGGCTCCTCCAGATTCACTTTATTCAGCAGCATAGACCAGACAATAACCAGTGGAGGGACAAGGCTCCTGAAGCAGTGGATATCTTTCCCATTGATACAGAGAGAGGATATCCTGTTTAGGCAAAACTGGGTTTCCTTTTATGTCAAGGACAAGAAGGCCTTGGAGGAAACCCGTTCTATTTTGAAACAAGCGCTGGACTTGCAACGCCTATCAGCAAGGATAGCCATGCACCGTTGCATGCCACAGGATTTGGTTGGCATCCAAAGGACAGTAACCTGTTTCTTCAACCTTGTCAGTGAGGATTTCGCCCATTACCAGACACTTCTGGGGCCCGATATCACCCAAGAGAAGATTGAAAGCCTGACCGTGGTGATGAAGGATATCAAGGATGCCATCAATGAGCGGACCCAAGGTCCGTTCGTCGAGGGACAGGTGGTTAACGATGGCTATGATGAGCAACTGGACAAGCTGAGAAGTATCAAGGGCAATGGCAAGGAACTTCTGAATTCGTATCTAAAGAAGGTGAGAGACCAGACAGGCATTACCAATCTCAAGCTCTCCTACAATAAGATAATTGGTCATTTTCTTGAAGTCTCAAAAGGCCAGGTGGACAAAGTGCCCCAGGATTTCTATCGGAAGCAGACCTTGGTCAATGCTGAACGATATACCACCGATGAGCTTATTGCCTTGGAAACGGAAATCCTCAAGAGTGGTTTTGCGGCTGAAAGCAGGGAAAAGGAACTCTATGAGAGACTTCTGGAAAGCGCCTTCTCGCAACGGCAGACATTACTTGGAATAGCCATGTTCCTTTCAAAGATTGATGTCTTGTCATCATTGGCTCTTACAGCCTTGAAACATGATTATTGTAGACCAAGTTTCGTTGATGAGGATTGCCTTTCCATCATCGAAGGGCGGCATCCTTTGGTTGAGCAGCAAATGGGTACGGCTTCTTTCGTCGCGAACTCCCTGGATATCAAAAGCACCGGCAATCGCTTTTGCTTAATCACAGGCCCCAATATGGCTGGAAAATCAACCTATCTTAGGCAGAACGCCCTTATTGTGCTTTTGGCTCAGATTGGTTCCTATGTCCCCGCAAAAGAGGTGACCCTCTCTCCTGTCGATAGACTTTTCTGCAGGGTAGGGGCAAGTGATAACCTTGCCAGAGGGGAATCGACATTCCTTGTCGAGATGCAGGAAGCCGCGTTGATTCTTAGAAACGCCACCCCACGTTCCTTGGTGATAGTCGACGAGTTGGGCCGTGGCACCAGCACCCAGGATGGCATGTCCATCGCCTATGCCGTGATGCAGAGTCTCATTTCCATGGATTGCAAGACATTGTTTGCGACCCATTATCATGAGCTTGCGGGCATGGACACATCCAAGGTCCAGTTGCTTACGCTGAAGGTGGTTGAGGATAAGGGAACCGTCTTTTTCTTACGCAAGGTCATCCCTGGGGTAGCCAATAATTCCTATGGGCTGAATGTCGCCAAGCTTGCAGGAATTCCCTATCCTGTTCTTAGGATGGCGCAGGAGTTCCAGAAGAAACATAATGAGAACTATGTTTTGTATTCCGAACAACCTTCCTTGTTCTCTTCTGAAAGTGATTCTGAGGGCCAGCAGTTACTTTATGACCAGCTTCGGGATGAACTTGATAATTTTGATGTGAGCAATTCAACTCCGCTTGAGGCCTTGGCCCTGATACAACGACTCAAAAAGGTATGTGAACCAAAGAACACCCAATAGTGGTAGAACAAGGTATGAACTGCCTCATTTGCAATGAGCTTTGTGATATGTTGATTTGCCCTTCCTGCTTAGCAAGTCTTAGGGAATGTGGCTTTGGTTTTTTGTACAAGGAGAGGTGTCCCGTCTGTAATCATGCAATATGGGATCTTTCCTATCCTTGTCAATCCTGCAATGAGGGGATTCTCTCCTATGGTGCATACCAGGGTCTTTTGTATGAGACGGTCTTGCGATTCAAGACAGGCAGGGAGAAGCAGCTTGGTAAGGTTTTTGCTTTTTTGTTTGCTGGTATGCTTCAAGGGGAATCGGATTTTGCGCTCGTGCCGATACCAGCAAGCAAGGCAGGATTGCAGCAAAGAGGTTTTGACCAGATGAATTGTATCTGCAGATATCTGCCATATCCTTGGTATCCTCTCTTGGAGCAGACAGAAATGCAGCAGAAAAAATCCCTTTCACAAGAGCAAAGACTTGCTCAAAAAGGTTTCTCCTATCGTAAGCATCATGTTTCACAAAAGAGGTTAATCTTGCTGGATGATATCTACACCACTGGCAGCACCATGAAAAACGGAATGCATCTGATTGCAAAGGAAACGGGCAAGGAAGTGAGGGGGATGACCATTTGCAAAGTCTGAAAAGCTGTTGCAAGAAATAGGTTATTCCCCTAAAGTGTAACTATGAATTGTAATGACTTGACAAGTTTGCAATACCCGTTGCGTGAGGATGTCCAAAAGTTGGTGCAAGGCGGCTATGTCGCTCTGGCTTCAAAGCAGATAATATATCTTTTGGAACATGATTTGGTCGATGAAAAACAAAGGGCAAGGCTTGAGCTTGAACAGCATCTGCTCGCCATAGAGGAGAGGGACTATCCTTATGACAAGGAAGAAGCACTCAAGTTGCTTCGGACCATACAAGACGATGCGACGGAGGACACACTCGATAAGTATCGTATGCAGGGATTTGTGGATTATTCCTTGAAAGATGGGGAGATTCATTATCATAAGCGCTTCATCGACACACTGCTCAAGACCAATCCCCTGTTTCTCAAGAAAAATGAAACAAGCAAGGATATGCAATTACGGATCTCCCTGCTTTCACGGATGAAAGAACGGGGGCATGCCGAGGCTGACATATCGGTTCATATTGGGCTCAGGATTGCTTCTTCAGCTTACAGAAAGGGTGAGGTTGTTTCTATTGATTTACCTCTGCCTGTGCAAAGCACCTATATGTCGAATGTCCGGATTACTGCGCAAAGCGCTCATATGATTGGTTGCGATCCTGTTTCCAGCAAAAGACGCTATGCACATTTCAGGGGTGTTCTGGAACAGGATGAGGAATGCTGGATTGAATGTTCCTACACCAATTCCTTGGTTTACAACGACATGGACCGCATCCAGCAGAATTGCAAGATCAAGAATGTGAAAGCAAAATCGGAGGCCCCTTATTTGGTCAGGACCCCCTATCTTGAGGCCTTGGCCAAAAGTATAGTGGGTTTTGAGACAAACCCTGTTGCAAAGGCAAGATTGATCTACGAGTATATCACCCATAATGTAAGATATTCCTTTGTCAGAAGTTATCAAAGCATTGCAAATCTTGCTGAATATGGTGCGGCCAACCGCAAAGGGGATTGTGGCATCCAAGCCGCTTTGTTCATCGAGCTTTGCCGGATTTGCATGATAAAGGCGAATTGGCAAGGAGGAATGTATGTTACCCCCTATGAGGTGGGCAACCACGACTGGGCCACCTTTGAGGTTCCAGGGTATGGGACCTGCTATGCTGACTGTTCCTTTGGAGGAGGGGCGCACCGGCTTGGCAATACTGAGCTTGAGCGGTATTATTTCGGAAATCTTGATGTGATGCGATTGCCCTGCTGCAATGCTCTGGCATATCGCAAGGATATACCTTCAGAACATTGGTTCGACGATCCGACCGATAATCAGAGAGGGGAAGCCTATTACGACTCTTGTTCTCTGACTTCCAATGATTTGGTTTCAGAGCGAAAAACACTTAAATTCATGCTTCGCGATTGACAATGAGGCTTTATGCACGTATGATATGAGACATTCAGGGATCGCTAAAAGCAGATCCCTTTTTTATGAATATTGGAAATTATGGAAAAAACAGTAATTAGAAACAATCCGCTTTTTGTTGAGTACGAACCGCTTGTTGAGGCTCTTGGATTAAGAATTGTAGAGATAGCTCAATCAATTCATGGACAGACAGTTGTTTTGGAGATATTTATCGCCAGGATAAACGGAGAGTCAAATAGCGCTGATTGTGTGAAGATTTATAATTTGGTCTATCCAAAAGTTGAGGAAGAGATAGGACCTTTGCGAGATTTGCACTTGGAAGTTTCAACCCCTGGCTTACAAAGGACAATCAAGGATCCCTATGAGTTCACGCTGTTCATCGGTCGTTCTGTAAGAATATATGATAACGAGAGAAAGTGCAGCATCAGTGGTGTCATTGAAAAGTTTGAAGAGGATAAGCTCACCTTGTCTTCTTGTACCATCGGGGATTCCCAGGAGAAGATGGATCGACTTGCGATTGAAATCCAGCAAATACAGAAAGCGAAACTTGAATATCGTTGGGAGGATGTAAAAAATGGCAACTGAATTGGGTGATTCTGTAAAGATGATGGTCGCCGAGAAAGGCATTTCAGAGGATTTGGTGTTGAACACCATTGAAGATATACTTCGCGCTGCCTATAAGAAGAAATTTGACACTGAGGAAAATTGTGAGATTCAATTTAACGATGATCACACTTCCGTTGAGCTCTTGGCAAGAAGAAAAGTTGTTGATGAGGATAACTGGTATAGCGAGGTCACCGAGATTCCCCTTGATAAGGCCCGTGAAGTTCGCTCTGACTGCGAGATAGGTGATGAGCTTTTGATTCCTATCGATTTGGGTCAGTTTGACCGTATCAGTGTCCAAAGTGCAAAGCAAAGGGCGCATCAGAATTTTCGTGATATTACCAAAGACACTTTATACAGCGAGTATAAAAC
>JBAXZS010000137.1:0-6589 GCA_041670175.1 Sphaerochaetaceae bacterium
ATCTGTCAGCAATTTATCCCTAGGAGGAATTGGAGCCTATCATTTTCCTGGTTCGGGAGATTATTTCTCACAAATGCAGTCGGTTGACAATTGGCAGGTTGGGGGATCTTTGTCGTTCCGTCTTTCTGTGGTCCAACTTGAAGTAATGTTTCTTCCCTCTTCGTATGATGATGCGACAACACAGTTGTCCTCCTTGATGCTTGCGGGTGTATCCATTCCTCTTTCTTCTGTTTCCAGCTTGGAGTTTGGAATGGGTCCCGCCATTAAGATACTGATTCCCAAAAGCGGGAATGATGACAGCAGCCTGAGTTACCTCCTGGAGGATGGTTCCATAGCTTCTTCCAGCACGGACTTCGGTACCTTGTTCACTTGCAGCCAGCTGTTTTGGAAGGCCGGTCTCAGTGTCAAGCTCGGGAATTTTGGTTTGCATACTTCGTATCTTTGCCCGACGGATCTTACGTTTCATTCGTTGTTTTCCCAACCAAAGGCTCAGGATTTCTTCCTATTTGATGAAGGAAGCCTGTGTGTGGCATTGACTTTCGATCTTTATTAAGGATAAACAGGGGTAACCATGAAAAAAATTCTAGCGTTACTTCTGGTTTTCTCCCTTAGTTGTTCCTTCCTTTTTGCCGAACAGTTCATTTCAATCGGTTTTGGTCCTTCTGCCCTTTATAATGTTTCATCTTCAAACTCCTTGGATGATTTGAAAAAGGTGAGCAATTATGATTTTGGTGCGGAGATGCGTGTCAAGATTATGCTGGTGAATTTCACCACCGCAGTCTTGCTCAACCCCCGGGTGGACAATGATTACGAGGTCTCTGTCCTGGTTACCGCCGGACTTGCTTTTGATTTTGGCAAATGCGTACGGCTTGGATTGGGCATTGGGCCCCGTTTCAAGGCGGTGATGGACCAAGAGGGGAAGGCTTGGGTAGTTAATTCGGAGAATGCTTTAGTTTTGGCGGATAATCTTATGGATATTCTCAGGAACTCACCTGTTTCCTATCGGGCCTCTCTGGATTATTTGGTAGGAAAGGTGAGCTTTGGTTTCACCTATCAGGTCGATAGTCAATTCAGGTTTAGAAGTTGGGAGGATATTAGGGATTTGGCGGATTTGGATTGGTCAACAGGAAAGGTTGGTATGACTGTCCTTTTTTCCTTGAGGTAAAATACTTGCGGGAAAACAAAATATAACATACACTATATGTAGATGGAAAGAGATTTATGAGAAAGGTTTATTTATTGAGAGGTAAAATTATGAAGAAAAAAGGTTTGCTGGTTGTTTTTTTAGTGCTTGTGTTGCTTTCTTCCACGCTTTCTGCTAAGGCGATTGGAATTAATGTCGGCGGTACTGCTCTTTACAATGTGAAGGCAGGGGAAATTTCTGGAACAAGTGGCTTTGCTGATATCAAGAATTATAACTTTGGGGCGGATGTCCGCGTGAAGTTGTTGGTATTCAATATCACCGCGATGGGCTTGTATAATGGCAAGACTACAATTGAAGACGTCAACATGCAGGAGATTTCTGGTCTGGTGACTGCGGGTTTGGCCTTTGATCTTGTGGATACGATTCGCATTGGTGTTGGCCTTGGACCACGCTTGAGAGCTTTGACCAGCGATTGGAAGACTTGGAAAGTCATGCAGGGAACGGAGACCGTGACTGCAAATAACTTCCAGGATGTATTTTTGAATGCTCCAATGACCTATAGGGCGACTGTTGACTTCCTTCTTGGTGGTATCGCTCTTGGGGTGAGCTATCAGGTTGATAGTACCTATACTTTCAAGGATTGGAAGAATGTGAAGAAGTTGACCGATATTGATTTGACAAGTGGCAAATTTGGTGCCTCCGTCATGTTCAACATCTAGGAGGGCGTTTCTTCAATCGACAAGCTTGGTCTTTACGACCAGGCTTTTTTTTGCCTTGTTGCCTTTTCTTTGGTGATGATTTCCGTTGTGTTTATGAAAAAATAATGGTAAGGTATGTTCGTGAATCAGGATAAAAGACCTTTGATCTGGGTGGCATTGATACTCATCCTTCTGGCTTTGCTTTGCCTTTCAATTATGATAGGACGTTATCCCATCGGTTTTTTTGACTTGTTCCGGATTCTTTTTTCCCGTATTGCACCTTTTGCAAGGACCTGGCCTGTGACCATGGAGAAAGTGGTGTTTGATATCAGATTGCCACGAATCCTCATGGCCGCTCTTGCAGGATGCTCCCTTGCTGTCGCGGGTTCCGCCTATCAAGGGGTGTTTCAGAACCCCATGGCGAGTCCTGACATCCTAGGGGCTTCCAATGGGGCCGCTTTCGGAGCTGCCCTGGCAATACTTTGGGGTCTCTCCCTTGAGGGCATTGTCCTGTTTTCTTTTACCTGCAGCCTGGTGGCGGTTGTCATGGTGTACCTCTTGTCCCGAAGGCTTCATACCCGCCGGACTACAGGCTTGATTCTTTGTGGTATCATGGTCGGTTCCTTGCTGAGTGCGGGAACCTCGTTCATTAAGCTTGTAGCTGATCCCACCAACGAATTGCCTGCCATAACCTATTGGCTTATGGGAAGTCTTTCCGGTGTCACCTGGAAGACTCTCCTTCACACTTTTCTGCCTTTGATGCTGGGTGTGGTCCCCCTGCTTTTGATTCGATGGAAGATTGATTTGCTGAGTCTCGGCGATGAGGAAGCCAGGGTGCTTGGCATGAATGTCGATCTGCTCAGGAAGATGGTGATATTTTGCTCGACTCTTGCCACCTCTGCCGTTATCGCCAACTGTGGTTTGATCGGATGGGTCGGTTTGGTTGTACCTCATTTGGCAAGAAGGCTGGTGGGCTCAAGTAATCGTCGGGTCTTGCCCGCCTCCGCACTGATGGGGGCTTCGTTTTTGGTGTTGGTTGATGATGTTTCCCGTAATCTTCTTTCAAGTGAGATTCCTATCGGGATTCTGACAGCTTTTATCGGTGCTCCTTTCTTCCTGTCCTTGATGTTGAGCAAGGAGAGCCACCAATGAGCATCGAGGTCAGGAATCTGCGGTTCGGTTATAAAAAGGATGAGGAGATCCTCCATGACATCGACTTTGCCGCCGCTGATGGAGAGATCACCACAATCATAGGACCCAACGGGGTGGGCAAGACCACCTTGTTCCGCTGCATCCTTGGTTTGGTTACCCCTCACTCAGGGACTGTTTTAGTCAATGGGCAGGATACGTGTCTTTGGTCGCATAAGAAATTCTCTTGCCAGGTGGCCTATGTGCCCCAGGCCTTTTATCCTACATTCAACTACAAATGCTTGGAAATGGTGTTGATGGGAGCCAATAACCGCATCGGGGCGTTTGGTACACCAGGATCGCGGGAAGTGGCGCAAGCGACAGAGTATATGAAAAGGCTGGGCATCGAGTATTTGAGTGACCGTCTGTTTCTGGAAGTCTCCGGAGGGGAGCGGCAATTGGTTCTTATTGTAAGAGCCCTCATGCAGAATGCGACCACTTTGCTTCTGGATGAACCGTCAGCGAATCTGGACTTTGGCAATCAGGCACGTGTTATGAAACAGATATCACTTTTGGCAGAGAGCGGATATTGTATTGTGCAGACCACCCATAATCCTGACCAGGCGTTTCTCTATTCCCAAAAGATCGCGGCTTTCAAAGAGGGGACTCTCTTTCAACAAGGAAAGCCACAAGAACTGATTAATGCGGATTTGATCAAGACGTTATACGGCATCGACACCCAAGTGGAGAGCCTGCTTGGCGATCGCATACGGGTGTGTGTGCCTCTTGAGATATTGAAAAGAGGAGAAGAAAAAGAATGAAAAGAATTCTGACGTGTATGGTGCTGGTTCTGCTGGTACTGGTCCCTTCGTTTGCCCAGCCTACCGTTGAACAGCAGGATGTGGTTGCTTCAGTGATCACTTTCACTGATGACTTGGGCAGGACGGTGCAACTTCCATCCAAGATTGACAGGATGCTGCCTTCGGGCACTTTGGCGCAGTATGTGCTTTTCCCTCTGTGCCCGGATAAGATGATTGGGGTTGGGGTCAATTGGTCCGATTCGGCAAAAGGAATCATTGCGGACAAGTATCTCAATCTGCCTATGGTTGGTCAGATATATGGCAGCAAAGCCTCCTTCAACCTTGAACAAGTGTTGAAACTGGATCCGCAGGTGGTCATCGATGTAGGAGAACGTAAAAGTGGAATGAGTGAGAACCTTGATAAGCTGCAGCAACAACTGGGGATTCCTATCATCCATATCGACGCCACCAATGCCACCATGGACAAGGCCTACGCGAGACTCGGGAACCTGCTTGGCTGTCCTGAGGAAGGAAAATTGCTTGGTGACTATTGCCGGACTGTGCTTGAAAGGACAAAAGCTATCGTGGGTTCCACTCCTGTGCAGGGTATATATGTCTTAGGCGCGAAGGGTGTGAATGTCCTTGCAAAAGGAAGCTACCAGAGTGAGTCGGTGGATATCCTGATGGATAATCTGGCTGTTTTGGAGAATCCTTCCTCCAAGGGGACCGGCAACGAAGTGGATATGGAGCGGATTCTCTCTTGGAATCCTCAATATGTCATTTTCTCGCATGATGCCCAGGATGTATATGCGCATGCGGCCACGGATTCCCTTTGGTCCCAGGTGGACGCCATCAAGGATGGTCATTTCTATCTGGCACCTAACACACCTCAGGACTGGTTGGGCAATCCTCCTTCAGTGAATCGCTTCCTTGGTCTTGTCTGGGCCGCCAAGATGCTCTATCCTCAGGCTGCCACCTATGACCTGTATGAGGAGATAGCCAAGTACTTCAAGTTGTTCTATCATGCGACAGTAAGCAAGGATCAGATACAGGCGATTATTCAGAAATAGTTTTTAATTTGCTTGCAAAGAGCCATTCAGGAGTGCCGTGGATGGCTCTCTTTATTTCATAGGTAAGTGAGTCCCTGTTTTCCACACTCAAAGAGAAAGCCAGGGATTTCCTTGTTTTTCTGACCGAGGAGAGAAAAGGTGTCTCCTTGTCCTTGACACATGCCATGGTCGGAATATCATCCTCAAGGGCCGAGAGCACCGCTTTCTGGAAAAGGGGGGAGCTGTTCTCCATAAATCCGATTTCGTCCATGATGCGGAGTTCTCCCTTTTCTTCAAGGATGGAACATCCCAGGGTATCGAATATGTTTGCTCTTGCAACTGCGTGCTGGTTCCTGCATGTCCCGATACAATGGGAATCAAGGCAGGAAGGTACTTGCCCGCTTGTTCTTTGGATATACACCTTCTCCCCCACCTTTTGTGTGAGGAACCCACACAACTGATGCGAACCGACCCCAATGTTTTGCAGCAAGGTGCTTTTGCCAATATGGCGGGGGCCTACGATAAGAAGATTCTTCAGCTGGGAGAAGTCAGGGAGGTCCTTCGTCTCGATGACAAAGAACGTGAAGCTTTCCTCCTCTGGATAAGAGAAAGGAAAGGCACCTTCTTTCCTGATAAGTTTCTTTTGCAGTTCTTCCTTGGAAATCTCCGTATGGTATAGGGTGAAGAAGGCTTGCGCATCCCCAATAGAGGAGAATCTCGGACCGCATTCACAGACCAGGGTGCTTTCCTCAAAAGCGATGGCAAGAGAAGAGAGAAGCTGACGGCAACAGTGAGCCGGATTCCCTTTGAGGTCTGCAAAGTTTTGGGAGAAACGGTGTGCTTCCCAGTTCTTTTTGATAAGGACGATCTTGCCTTGGCATTGTGACTTCCCTAGTGCCAGTGTTTCAATGGTACTTCCGAAATTACAAAACACCATTGCCTGGTAAGGGAGTGATGGCGCAAGTGAATGGATATCCCCTTCTCTGACAGTGATGTTGTCATCATTGAGTGCTTGCACTTCCTTGATGACCAAAGGCTCGGTATCGACCGCAATGACCTGTTCTCCCTGTCTCGAGAGCTCCTGGCTGAGAAATCCCAAGCCGCAACCTGCATCGCAAATGCGCAATCCTTTTCCTACGTATCGCACAATTTCTTGGGAAAACAGGACATACAGTGGATTTGTTTCAAATTCTTGTTTTTGATAGCGTATCATCTCTTGACTCCAATGGAACATCTTGTACCTCAGGAGTGATTTTATCCTAATTGGGTATTGGTTGTCTTTATAAGAATCGAAATGAAAGTGAAGATTCGGCAACCGTGAAGGGGAAGTGGCAAACTCCCCACTAATCTGGTTCTTTTCTTCGTCCATGTAGGTTTATACAAGAGGAAACGATGTTCCTTATTGCAACTAAAATATTAGTATGTTAGTATACTGATGATAGGGAGGTGTATATGAAAATGACTCTTCGCTGGTATGGTTCAAAGTTTGATACCGTAACCTTGCAGCAAATTAGACAGATTCCTGGAGTGAGTGGAGTGATTACCACTCTTTATGATATTCCCGCGGGGGAGATTTGGCCCCAAGAGAGAATTCATGCGTTGAAAGAGGAAGTGAATGCCTCTGGTTTGAAAATCGAGGGTATTGAGAGTGTGAATGTCCACGATGCGATCAAGATTGGAACTCCAGATAGGGAGAGATATATTAAGAACTATATCACCACATTGGAGAATCTGGGAAAAGAGGATATCCATCTGGTGTGTTATAATTTC
>JBAXZS010000138.1:0-6542 GCA_041670175.1 Sphaerochaetaceae bacterium
ATAACCTTCTCGCTGGTAGTGGCTTTGATTCTCTATCAGGGCTTATCCAAGACTGTCATGAAGAATGCCATGGTGGACACTCGTCAGATAGTGAACCAAGTGAACTCGAATCTGGATTATTACATCAATGATATTGTCAATGTCGCTTCGTATGCGAGAAATTTGGCAAAAATGTCCAATGAGTTGCAAGGAGAGGAGATAAAAGAACGGATGAGGGTTATCCTCTCGAGCCGGCAGGACATAGAGACCATTTCCCTTTTTTCCATGGAGGGAGAACCCTTGATTTCAACGAGCGAGAGTAAATTCCGCTTCAAGGAGGAGATAATTGGACAGGAATGGTTCACCCGTGCGCAAGGAGGAGTGGGGAACTTCTATTTCACAGGGCCTCATGCCCAGCAGTTGTTCTATGAGAAATATCCTTGGGTTGTCACTTATAGTCAGCAAATAAACTGGGTGGATAAGAATAAAAAACAGCAGGAGGGGATACTTGCCATCGATATGAATTTCAGTTCAGTCAGCGAACTCTGTCAACTGGTGAAATTGGGGAAGACCGGATATGTCTATCTTATCGATAATCAAGGCAAGATTGTATATCATCCCCGACAGCAATTGCTCAATAGTCAGATAATCAACGAGGATTTCGATAGTGTGAATGCGAAGATTTTTGGGATTTTCCGTAGCAGATTTGAAAATCGGAATCGGTTGACCATAATCGAGACGGTCAGTCTTTGCCGATGGCGTATCGTTGGAGTGGCCTTTACCGATGAGCTCATGGAAGGGATGTCCGGTTTCAATTTATTATTAGGGATATTGTTACTATTTTGTATTATTGTGACCATTATCATTGCTCAATTGGTCTCAAATTGGATTACCCATCCGATTAAACAATTGGAAAAATTGATGCAGAATGTCGAGAAAGACAATTTCAGATCGCCTCCTATGGTCACGGGAAACAAAGAGGTCCAGGTTCTCAGCGAATCGTTTACTAAAATGGTTGAACGCATCCGCTCTTTGATGGAGGATATTATTTCCACACAGGAGATGAAAAGGAAATTTGAATTGGATGCTCTGCAAGCCAAGATAAATCCTCATTTCCTCTACAACACCCTGGATAGCGTGGTATGGATGGCCGAGCGAGGAGATACCCAAGGAGTTATCAAGATGATAGCTGCGTTGGCCCGGCTTTTTAGGGTATCCATTAGCAAAGGACACGATATCATTACAATTCAGGAAGAACTGGAGCATGTGAGAAGTTATCTTACCATCCAACAGATGCGGTATAAGGATAAATTTGAGTTCTCCATTGATTTTGAAGAGGAGCTGGCAAATTGTCCCACGATCAAACTCATCATACAACCAATTGTGGAGAACAGTATTTACCATGGGATAAAATATCTTCAGGAAATGGGGCATATAGACATCAGGGTGTACGGGGTCTCGAACAAGGACATACTTATAGAAATTCAGGATAATGGTATTGGAATGGATAAGAAGACGGTATCCACCATCTTGGAAAATGATGGCAAGCACTTAAGCGATGGCAATGGGATCGGGGTAAGGAATGTCCATCAAAGGATTCAACTTTATTATGGCCGTGATTATGGTTTGTCCATTGAGAGTGAGCAGGATGTGGGGACTCTCGTGCGGATTAAGATTCCTAGAAAAGACAACATCACTCCAATCAAGGTGGCGAACAGATGAAAAGAAGGCTTCTTGTTCTTTTGATGCTTATCATGTTGCTTATAGGTTGTGTTAAGGAAGAAGCCTCTGGCACACCTTATCGTGTGGCTGTCATAACCATGGAGCAGGGCGGGGAATATTGGGGAAAAATGAAAAATGGCGCACGTTCCGCTCGTCTGGAGACAGGTTTGGAACTGGAATTCATGGCTCCTGTCGAGGAGGGTGATTACCAAAATCAAATTCAGCTGATTAAAAAAGCCGTTGACCAAAATTTTGATGGGATTGTCATTGCCCCAAGTAATGCCGTAGCCTTGGACGAAGAGATTCGTTTAGCGAGGGATAAAGGCTTGAAGATTGTGTATGCCGGAGCTCAGACTCTATCCGATTTAGCGGATTTCTCGGTCCTGCCTGACTACCAGAGCATGAGTCAGGGTATCGTCGCTACGCAATTCAAGCAAACAAAGTTCAAGGATGTCCATGCCCTGATTGTTGCCTCATTGTCCTATAACAGTGGTATGGTTATGTTGTCAGAAGGAATAAAAGAAGCGCTTGAGCAAGAGAACGAAGTGCGTTCTGTGACAGTTCTCTTTGAGAATGAATCAAGGACAAGCCTTGAGGAATATTTTCAAGAGCATCCGGAAGTGAACATGGTGTTCGCCCTGGACGAGAACATCGCCAGTGATATGCTTTCCTGTAAAGTTATCCCTGCTTACTTGATCGCCTTTGGAACTACCTTGAACGAGATACAGGCTTTGGAACAAGGAAGGATTGATTCCCTTGTTGTAGTGGATACTTTCAACATGGGATATCGTGCTGTCATGGCGGTTTCCCAACTGCTTTCCGGGCAAAAACCTGTCAAAAAGCCGGTCAATTATGTCTTGGTCTCAAAACAGACTCTTTTTGCAGAGGAAAACCAGAAGATTCTCTTCATTGGACAATGATTCTGTCGATACAATAAAAGCGCCCAAGAGAAAACTCTCCTGGGCGCAAGATGAAAAGAAGCTGGTTATTTCTTTTGTACGTATTTGCGAATATCAAAGGATACTGCGGCGACTATGATTATGCCCTTGATGATATTCTGCCAATAGGGATTTACCCCGATGAAAGTCAATCCATAATTGATGAAACTGAAGATGATGACACCAGCGACAACTCCGCTGACCTTACCGACACCCCCGGTTGTGGAGACACCGCCGACCACGCATGAGGCGATGGCATCAAGCTCATAGCCATTCCCGTAGTTATTAGTGGCGCCTCCTGTCCTTGCTGCTTCCAGAACCCCGGACAAGCCGATGAGTGTACCACATACAGCGAACAAACCCACCAGGGTCTTGGTAATATTGATACCTGATACTGCGGCGGCCTCAGGGTTCCCGCCCACTGCATATACATTTTTTCCAAAGACCGTCTTGTTCAGGACTATCCAGACAAGAACAATAACAACCGCGGCGAAGATAATGATGACAGGAATCGGCCCGATGCTTCCAGAACCAAGAAAGGTGAAATCGCTTCGTAGCCCTCCGATAGGCTGGCTGCTGTTTGGTGCCTTGTTGAAGTAGATGGAACAACCACCATAAATGATTAGCATGGTGCCCAAGGTCGCAATGAATGCGGGGACCTTGAATTTTGCCACAACCAAACCATTGAGAATCCCAATCAGGCAACCAATAAGAACCGCAAGAAGGATAGGAAGTACCAACGCCACCTGCCCCATCTCAGGATAGAAACGTCGTAGGTAATCAGGAGTCTGCAGAAAAGAAGCTGACACGACCGCCGCAAGGCCGACCATCCGCCCTCCCCCAAGATCGACACCTCCTGTGAGGATGACAAACATCATACCCAATGCCATGATGATTTTTGTTGAACTCATCATCAGTATATCCCTGACAACTTTTATGCTCAGTATTTTTGGATTAATACATGCGATTACAATGACCAATAGCAAAAGGACCAGGAAAATTGCCTTTTCCATGGCAAATTTCTTTACTTTGATAATGAATGAGACCTGTTTCTCTCCATTATTTGTCTTGACGTTATTTTCTTTTTTCATTACGACACTCCCCTTTTACCCGACGAATTTAGTAGCCAAGGCCATAATCTCTTCTTGATTTGTTGCCTTGCTGTTCACAGTGCCTGCGACAAGACCTTCACTCATGACTACGATCCGATCTGTCATCCCAATTAATTCGGGCATTTCCGAACTGATCATTATCACTCCCTTTCCTTGTTTTGCCAAATCAGCCATGATGCAATAGATTTCATACTTCGCTCCGACATCGATACCTCGTGTCGGTTCATCAAGGATGAGGATATCAGGGGTGGTGAGTAGCCATCTGGCGAACAATACTTTCTGTTGGTTCCCCCCTGAAAGGCTCTTGATCAAGGTTGCAGGAGAAGGGGTTCGGATTTCTAGGTCCTTGATACTTTTTGCTACATCTTTTGTCATCATTCCGTTAGACAAGAGACCGTGTTTGCCTACATATGAGCTCATGTTTGCAATTAAAAGATTATCCTGGACACTTAATACAGGGAAAATACCTGTGGCACGTCGTTCCTCTGTGAGCAAAGCCATACCATATTTTTTTGCTTGATAGGCACTATTACAAGAAGTTTCCTTGCCTTTGATGAATAATTTCCCTTCGTTATGCAGACGCAAGCCGAAGACTGCTTCCATAACTTCTGTCCTTTGGGCTCCAACGAGACCTCCAATACCAAGAATCTCTCCCTTGTGCAAAGTGAATGAAACATTTTTGAAACTTCGAGGATTCGGGGATGTGTAGTTTTCAACGCGAAGCAATTCTTCTCCAATGAGGGCTTCCCGTTGGGGGAATCTGTTGGTGAGATCACGACCGACCATCTTTTTGATGATAATATCGGTAGTCAGCTCATCAGCACCCCATGTTCCAACTGTTTTGCCATCACGCATTATGGTAACCTCATCGGAAATCCTGAGAATTTCCTCCATCTTATGGGAGATGTAGATGATGGCGACTCCTTGTGCTTTCAGGCGGCGGATGACGGAAAACAGATGGTCGACTTCGTCCTCGGTAAGAGAAGAACTTGGCTCGTCCATGATAATCAGACGGCTATTATAGCTTACAGCTTTGGCAAGCTCGACGCTTTGGGCTTTCGAAACGCTGAGATTCCTCAGGAGATCCTCAGGTTTGATGTTTGACAGTTGCATTTCCTTCAGAAGCTTTGCCGTGTCACTATACATTTTCTTTTGATCGACAAACGGGCTTTTGGGATTCCCTATTCTTGGAAATCTTCCCAGCCAGATATTTTCCATTACAGAACGATGCTTGATGGTCTGAAGCTCTTGGTGAATCATTGAGATACCATAATTCAATGCTTCTCGGGCATCATGTATCTCGACTTTCTTCCCATCGAGAAAGATTTCCCCCTCGTCCATGTTGTACAAACCGAAGAGACATTTCATCAACGTTGACTTGCCAGCGCCGTTCTCACCCATCAAGGCATGGACGGTACCTGGTTTGACTTTAAGACTGACATTATCCAATGCCTTCACACCTGGAAAAGACTTGGAAACATTGTTCATTTCTAGAATGTACATTAGTTGTCCCCGGGATAAGCAAATGCTTTGTAAATAAGCCCTCCGAAAAATCGGAGGGCATGCGTGAAACCTACCACGTTCTATTTGAACTGCTTGTAGTTTTCCTTAGTAACCTTCTGGTAAGGAACCCAGATATACTGTCCATTGGTAATAGTGTAACCACAAGAAGCACTGGTCGGGACCTGTCCCATAGCCAATTCGTAAGACAACTCAAAAGTTGCCTTACCTTGGTTGATAGCATCATTAAGAACCGTCCCGAGCAAAGTGCCTTCCTCAAGAGCCTGCAGAGCAGGAGCAGTGGCATCAACACCAACAACTGGCATATATTTCCCACCCTTGAAGTAACCCGAAGCCTTCAAAGCTTCGATGGCACCGAGAGCCATATCATCGTTATTTGCGAACACAGCCTCAATCTTGTCCCCATGGGCGGCAATAAAAGCGGCCATTTTCTCCTGACCCTTTACACGATCCCACATACCGGTGTCCTCGGCAAGTTTCTCAACCTTGATTCCATTGTCCGCAAGACATTTGATGGAATATTCGGTGCGGAGCTCTGCATCCTGGTGTCCGGGCTCACCCTTGAGCATGACATACTGCAAAACGCCATCTCCATTCTTGTCGCAGGATTTGTTGGCTTTCCAATAATCAGCCATAAGCTGTCCACTCATAGTTCCGGATTCTTCTGCTTTTGCTCCGACATAATAAACCTTGTCCCATTTTTTCATGTCTTCAGCAAGAGGTTCGCGATTAAAGAACACTACAGGGATTCCCGCTTTTTTTGCCTTGTCGATGATGACACCGGCGGCGGTACGGTCCACTGGGTTGATGGCCATTGACTTGACGCCCTTGGTAATGAACAGGTCGACCTTCTCATTTTGAGTTGCCTGGATGTTCATGGAGTCAACGACATTCAAGTCAGCCTTTCCTTTTGCCGCATCGACAATTGCGTTCTTGACACCGGTCATGAAAGTATCATCGAACTTATAGATAGCGACACCAATCTCGGGAGTGCCACTTCCGCTTGCTTCGCTATTACCCTGTGCGAAAACAGGGGTAAGAAGCATAAGAGCCAAACTCAATATTACAAAGAATTTTTTCATGTAATCCTCCTTTTGGATTATGACATTGTCAGTATTTCATGGATAATTCGACCTGTTAATGCAATTTTTTTTGATAATTCTTCGATTTTTTTAGATTTTATCTCTCATAAATACACAATAGTCATATACAAGTTTCCTTTTGGTTTTTGCGAATCCTTGAGTTTGTCACTTGACAGCTACAATTAATG
>JBAXZS010000139.1:0-6534 GCA_041670175.1 Sphaerochaetaceae bacterium
ATCGTGACAAGCACATCACCTTTGTCTGCAATGCTTTGGAACGGACTGATTGTCCCCATGCCCACCTTCACTGTCGCACAACCGAAAAGGCTAAGGCTTGCAAGGACAATCACCAAGGGGAAGGAAGGACGCATGCCTCAGACCCTCTCTAGGAGAAACTTAATCTGAATGTCTCCGCAGTCGATACTCTCAGTGGAAAGCTCAGCTTTTCCAAGCTCATCGCACAACGTCTCCTTCTTGATATAGGAGCCAAAGGAATCAAACACCTTGTCAGCAAAAGCATCGCAATCATAGGAGACACGAATATGGTCTGCGACATCGAATCCATTTTCCTTTCGAAGGTTCTGTATGGAACGGACAATATCCCGGGCAATTCCCTCCTGTAGCAGCTCCTCGGAAACCTTGGTATCGAAACCGACAGTCAAAGTTCCTTCGTTGAGCACTTTCACGTTATCACTTTCCGTACGCTGGACCACCAGATCATCCTTACCCAGTGTTAAGGAACCACCCTCATAGGAAAGCGTCACGCTTTGCCCCTCCAGAAGGGAGGCGATCTGGTCGCTGGAAAGAGACTGGATCCGAGAAGCCACGCTTTTCATGTCCTTGCCTAGTTTAGCGCCGAGCACCTTGAAGTTCGCCTTGGCACTATAGCTCACCAAGCCGGATTCATCGCTTTGCAATTTCACCTGCTTGACATTAAGCTCCTCAGCAATGATATCCTCCATCCTGGAAAGAATCTCCCGTTCGTTATCCTCACGGTCAACCAGATACAAGGTCGCCAAAGGTTGCCGAGTCTTCAAATTATTGGTGGCTCTGACATTACGGCCAAGGGCGATAGCCTTCTGGGTGAGCGCCATCTCTTTTTCAAGGGTCAGGTCTCGCTGCCTTGCATCATACTCAGGATATAAGCAAAGGTGCACACTTGAAGGCATGTCCTTTCCCTTGAGATTCTGATAAAGCTCCTCCGTGATAAATGGAATAATTGGGGCGGTGGTCTTAATGAAGGTCATGAGGGTCCGATACAACGTGTCATATGCCTGCTTCTTATCAGTATCATTTGCTGAACGCCAGAACCGGCGACGACTCCGACGAATATACCAATTGTTCAAATTGTCCAAGAATGGAATGAACTGGGCACAAACCCTCTGGATATCATAGAGGTCGAAGGCATTGGTGCAATCATCAACAAGTTTTTCACTCACGCTGACAATCCAGCGATCCAAAGGATTTTGCAAATCCTCAAACTTTGTCTCACTTGGTTCATAATTGTCAATATTCGCATAGGTCACAAAGAATGAATAGGCATTCCACAAAGGGATCAGCAATGTCTTAAGGACTTCCTTGACACCCTCATCGTTGAAATTCACCTCATCAGCATGAACCACGGCGCTATTCATCAAATTGAAACGCAAACTATCAGCTCCAAACTTATTAATGACATCCATCGGGTCGGAATAATTATGCAGGCTCTTGGACATTTTCTTTCCATCAGAAGCCAGAACAAGACCGCTGACGATACAATTCTTGAAAGCGGGTTTTGCAAAAAGTCCTGCAGCAATGACAGTAAGGGTATAGAACCAGCCACGGGTCTGGTCCAGGCCCTCGTTGATGAAGTCAGCCGGAAAATGCTTCTCAAAATATTCCTTGTTCTCAAAGGGATAGTGAAGCTGGGCATACGGCATGGAACCCGATTCGAACCAGCAGTCCAGAACATCAGGAATCCGATGCATGGTCGAGCCATCAGGCGCTTTCCAGGTGAGATCATCGATGAAATGCTTATGAAGGTCACTCACCTTCTTGCCACATTTCTTCTCCAACTCCTCGATGCTTCCGATAACCTCGATGTAATCCGAGGAGTCACTCTTCCAAATTGGGATTGGATTACCCCAGAAACGATTGCGGCTGATGGCCCAGTCGCGGGCTCCTTCCAGCCATTTGCCAAAACGACCATGTTTTATATGATCAGGGATCCAGTTAATCTGGTCATTACTTGAAATCATATCCTTTTTTATTTTCTGGATATCGACAAACCAACAGGACAAAGCACGATAAATTAACGGCTTGTGCGTACGATAACAGAACGGATAGGCATGAAGGTAATTCTCTCTCTTGATAAGTAGCCCGTGGTCCTTCAGCCACGTAATGATGTCCTTGTCGCAATCCTTGACAAAACGTCCTTGGAAATCAGGAACCTCAGAGGTAAACTTGCATTCATTGTCCACAGGACATACCACAGGAATTCCTGTATCCTTGAGCACATTGTAGTCATCTTCTCCAAAACCACTTGCCGTATGGACAATCCCACAACCGTCCTCGGTTGTAACATAGTCTCCAAGCACGCAAACAAAGGCTCCTTTTTCTTTTAGCTTCTCAAAATAAGGGAACAACGGCGTGTACCGCATGCCTTTGTAAAAAGTACCTTTGTGCTCCTCGACAATCCTGTATTGTTCATTCTTGGAATAATAATGACCAAGTCTTGCCTTTCCCAGTATGTAAAAATTATGATCACTCAAATCCTCGACCTTCACATAGTCGATGTCAGGCCCGAAGCATAACGCCAGATTCGACGGCAATGTCCAAGGAGTGGTGGTCCAGGCAAGAAAATAGGTATCCTTTTGCCCTTCCGCAGCAAACCTCACGGTCACAGCCTGGTCAACAACATCCTGATAACCTCCGAGGTTGACCTCGAAATTTGAAAGCGGACAAGCCAGCTCGGGACTATAGGGAAGGATGTTGTACCCTTGGTAGATAAGCCCTTTCTCATACAAGGTCTTGAAAACCCACCAGATGGACTCCATATAATCGGGGTCCATGGTCCGATACCCATGGTCGAAGTCAACCCATCGACCCATACGGGTTATCGTCTTTTTCCATTCCTCGGTATAACGAAGCACAATGGAGCGGCATTGTTCATTGAACTTCCCCACCCCGTACTCCTCAACAGCACTATGTCCACTGATTCCGATTGTCTTCTCAATCTCATACTCAACAGGAAGACCATGACAATCCCAACCCCAGTTGCGGACAACCCTCATGCCTTTCATCGTCTTATAACGAGGAATCGCATCCTTGATCGTCCCTGGAACAAAGTGTCCGAAATGAGGAAGTCCTGTGGCAAACGGAGGCCCGTCATAAAACACATACTCGTTGTCTATGGGACGCTCTTCGATGGACTTTTTAAAAATCTCATTATCATTCCAAAAAGCAATGGTTTCCTCTTCCATTGCCGGAAAATCAACTTTTGTACTTACGGGACGAAACATATGTTATTAACTCCTTGATATAAACAAAATCATTTTAGTCAGAAAAATTAATTTAAGCAACCGTCAGTTGACCTTTCAAGTGGTTTCCCCTAGAGTTGGGGCATGACCAAGTTTCCACTCTCCAGGACACTCAATGAGTTCGCCTCGGTTTTTTTCCAGCAAGGCTATCATCTCTTTATTGTCGGTGGTGCTGTACGAGATTACCTTCTTGGCATCTCCAACCATGACTATGACTTTGCGACCGACGCTCGCCCCGATCAGGTGGGGATGCTTTTCAGGAAGGTCATCCCCACAGGAATTGAACATGGAACAGTGACCGTCATCTGGGGGGAAGAACACTATGAGGTGACTACCTTCCGAAGTGATGGGCTATATACCGATATGCGCCATCCGCAGGCTATCCGTTTTGTAGGAAATCTTGACGAGGACCTCACAAGACGGGATTTTACTATCAATGCCTTTGCTGTCGATTGTTCGAATGGAGAGATACTCGACAAGAATGATGGAGAAAACGACCTGAAGAAACATCTGATCAGGGCGATAGGGGATCCCCACCAGCGTTTTGAGGAAGATGCATTAAGAATTCTTAGGGCCTTGCGGTTTGCAGCAAAACTCGATTTTGACATTGAGCAGGACACTTTTGAGGCAATGAGAGAACTTCGGGAAAACCTTAGGCATATCTCCAAGGAAAGGATTCATGACGAACTGGTCAAACTTGTTCAAAGTGATCATCCACAAAAAGGCTTGTCACTGATGGAGGAAAGCCATGTGATTGATATTCTCCTTCCCCAGCTTGCAAAGGGAAGGGATGTGCAACAAAATGGCATGCATGACGATACAGTCCTGCATCACAATATCAGGTGCTGCCAGTGTGCGGCTGATCACCATTACGACAAGACGGTAAGAATGGCGGCATTGTTTCATGACATCGGCAAGAGCGAGACGGTAGCCTACAAAAAAGAGGCAAACACCTATTACCTGCATGACAGTGTAGGAGAAAAAATCACAAGGGAAATTCTTCAGGACCTGAAGGCTTCAAACAATGAAATAGAAAGCGTAAGCCATCTGGTAGGAAACCATATGTTCCACTATACACCTCAATGGAAAGATAGTGCCGTCCGGCGTTTTATCAACCGTGTTGGGGAAAAAGAGCTTGACAATCTGTTCCGTCTTCGTTTTTGCGATGAAGAAGCGACAAGTGGACATGCAAATTACGAAAGCATCAGGAATCTGGATAATCGCATCAGGGAGATCATCCAACGGGATGACGCCCTTTCCTTGAAAGACTTGAGGATCAATGGCAAGGACCTGATACAACTTGGCATCCCACAGGGACCAATACTTGGCAAGGTGCTGGACTATCTTTTAGAAACAGTCCTTGATGATCCAGAGGAAAACACTCCCAAAAGACTTGCTGAATTAGCCCTCGCCTATTGTTCCTCAAATTTTGCGATGCCTAAACTGTCATAAGCAATCTTAGCAGCCATTTGCTCCGCTTTCTTAATTGTGGAACCCTGGGCAGGACCGAAAACAAGATCATTGACCTTCACGGTAACAAAGAAAACGAAATCATGCTCGGGTCCCGTCTTCTTAACCAAGGTGTATACAGGAGTGCATTTATACTTTCTTTGCATGAATTCCTGAAGACTGGTCTTGAAATCATGATGATAATTGTTCTGGACCACAGCATTGATCTGAGGTACAAGATACTTCAGTATGAAAGTTTGTGCGACTTTAAATCCAGAATCAAGATAGCATGCGGCAAAAAGAGCTTCCATGCAATCAGCAAGCAAAGCCTTTTTTGTTCTGCCACCGCTATGTTCCTCTCCCTTCCCGATAAGTAAGTACTTACCTAGATTTAGGTTAAGAGCAATCGAGGCAAGACTATCCTCGGATACAGCAATGCTTTTGATTTTTGAGAAATCACCCTCATGTTTCTTAGGAAGATTTCTAAACAACCAATCAGCAACCACAACCCCTAGGACACTGTCCCCAAGAAATTCCAGCCGTTCATTGTTGTCCACAGACTCACGGGTCTCATTCGCATAAGAACGATGAGTAAACGCCAGATTGAGCAACTCGTCACTGGATATCACCAGCCCGGAACTTTCCTTAAAAGAACAAAGCTCCCGTTCTCTTTCTTCAGAGATTGTGGGAGCCTTACCAAATTCCAAGCAATCCATATTATTTAATCTGGGTCGCTAAGTAATCGACTGCGTCTTTTACGGTCTCAAACTCATTAGCCTTCTCATCGGGAATTGATACTCCAAGTTCCTCTTCAATAGCATAAACAAGTTCATAGGTATCCAGACTGTCAGCGCCGAGGTCTTTTCTAAAGGAGGCATTCAATGTAACTTTTACTGGATCAATTTCCAGTTTCTCAGCTACAAGCGACTGCACTTTTTCAAATAATTCTTCGTTGGTCATCCAATACTCCTTAAAAGTTATTTCTCACTCTGTTCGATAACCTGAACGCCACGGTAAAAACCGCACTTCGGGCAGACTCGGTGAGAAAGAACCAAATTACCGCAGGTACCACACTTGGTTAAAGCGGGTGCAGTCAGCTTCATGTTTGCAGCTTTGCGGCTTGCTGCGCTTGCTTTTGATGTCTTATATTTCGGTGTTGCCATGTCACTATCCTCTTACTATCAAATTTTTGACACCTAGGTAGAGTAACGGTTTTACCCTGTTACGTCAACAACCTAGGCTAAATGAGCTTTTAGGCAATGCACTGCATCACCAACAGTCCTGATATCCATAACTTTCTCATCGGGAATTTCCACACTGAAACCATCCTCAAGAGCCCAGATGAGTTCATAGGAAGTAAGGCTGTCAGCACCAAGGTCTTTAAGAAATGAAGAATCCATCACGACCTGAGAAGGAGTAATCCCCAACTGTTTGACAACTATTCCCCTGACTTTTTCAAAAATATCCTGATCGTCCATATAACCACCTAAACCAACGGTTTAATCTTATTACTTATTTCCCTTGCAACCAAAGGAGGAACAAAACGTGAAATATCCGCACCGTAACTCGCCATCTCCTTGATGGCTGAGCTCCGAAGCAAGAAATACTTGGGGGATGTAGGCAAAAACAATACCTCAAGCTCCTCATTCATCTGCTTGTTGGTCATCGCCAACTCAAACTCATATCCAAAATCAACCAAAGCCCTGACCCCGCGGATCATGACCCCAATGCTATTTGCCCTTGCGAACTCGACCACCAGACCTCGGTAAGACACAACCTCAATGTTATCAAAAGAACTTAAGAG
>JBAXZS010000140.1:0-6525 GCA_041670175.1 Sphaerochaetaceae bacterium
GCCTCATACAGGTCAGGAGGAATCGCAGTGATAGCCGCAAGATATATGATTGCGGTCCAACCCGTATATTGCCAAGTATCGACCAAAATATAAATTGACCTGAAATATTTCGGGTCGTTCATGAAATAAATCGATTTCATCCCAAATAGCTTATGCAGCACCAAGTTGATAATCCCGCTACTGGGGGAAAGCAGTTCCCCGAGAATGGCTATGACGACCACCGTGGAAACAAACCGCGGCATATAGGAGACGGTCTGCACAAATTTCTTGAAGTACAGGTTCCGCACCTCATTGATCAGAATCGCAAAGATGATGGGTATGGGAAAATTGACAACCAGATTCAAAAGGCTCAGCACCAAGGTGTTTCTGAAGGCCCTCCAAAATGCCGGATCATGGAAAAACCGCCTAAAATAAGCAAGCCCGACCCATTCGGTCCCGAAAGGACCCATGCCAGGCCTGTACCGGCGGAACGCCAACACATTGCCGAACATGGGCACATACTTGAAAACGACGAAATAAAGAAGCGGAACGGCCATCATGGCGTAAAGCTGCCAATATCGTCCAAAATAAGAATATGATGTCGCATTATTCCGCTTCATTTCTTTTCCTTATTTGAGATTATCGTTGTAAATCTTTACAAACTTCTCAATCCCCAGATCCTTCATTTCCTTGACATATGCATCCCAGTCCTTGTCAATGCTCTTCGCATTGGTGAGGAAGGCACTGTTCCAACGCTCGAAAGCGTCAAACAACGGAGTCTGAAGGGAACCCGCTTCCTCAGCCTGCATATCATCAAAGCCGGGAGTAGGAGGAATAGCCTGAATGACATCACCGATGGCCTCAACAGCTGCATTTATACTTGCATAGTTTTCATCGTACTTTGTCATCTCGCGCTTGTTGACCCACACCATCTGGGTGACATCGCTGCCACATCCATTCTTCACCTGCAGGCTTTTGTAAATACCCTCTGGAGCCTTGGCGTATACATCAGCAAAGGTAACCTTCCCGTCTTTTTCCGTATAGGTCACCCCCTCGACACCAAGACACCACATCTTGGCGTTTTCCGTACTGAAGAACATCTCATCAACAGTCCTGACCAGTTGCTCGAAATCAGCTCTCTTGGCAGTCTTCGCAGGGAACATGATACCGGCTCCGGTCTTGCTCTTGCTCTGATGATGAGCACCTGCAGGCCCGCTGAGAGCAGGATACATCTGCAACTTGAAACCGGGGATTGTCGTGGAACCAGTCACCCCACCGATCTGATCATAGTAGGCATACGAGGCCATGCTCTTGCCCGTAGCAAGTTTCTGTGACCACTTATCCCCATCGATAGGCTCGGCCATCTCGGGATCAAGCAAGCCTTCCTTGTACAATTTGGCAAAGAAGGTGATATACGCCTTGTATTGATCACTGATGGCACCAGCAAAGTACTGCTTCTTCACATAATCCCAACTCAGGGTGTTTGTCCCGCTGGCTCCGTTCTTCCCCAGGGAAATACCGAAGGAAGGCATCGTCATACGATACAGAACCCGAGGTCCGGCAAGAATTGTCAATGGATAACTCTCCGGATTGTTCTTCTTGAAGACTTTCAGAACATTGTAGAGATCATCAAAGGTCTTTGGGGCCTGAAGTCCGTATTTCTCAAGCAGGTCCTGGCGAAGGATCAGACCACCATCATAGAAAGGAACATCAAACAAAGCAGGCAGGTAATACCGCTTGCCATCTTTCAGATTCAGTTGTTTCACATCATCCTCCAGACCATATTCCTTGACCCGTGCATTGAAGTTCGGGGTCCAATCGCTATAATCACTGATGGGAACCAAGGCCCCGTTGAGAGCCAAGGATGCATTCTCTCCTTTTGTGGTCTGATACAGGATGACATCAGGGGCGTTGTTCCCCGTGTTCAAGGCAAGTGAGACCTTTGTCTGGTAATCCGAGATGGGAATCACCTCAAAATCCAGCTTGCTGTTGGTGCGCCTCTGAATTTCTGTTATCGTGAGCCAATCATTCTTGAACGGCAACGTAGCATTGTCCGAATAAAACATGCTGATCTCAATCGGACCCTTCACTGCGGTCGCAGAAGCTTCCTTTGTCCCTTGTGCGAACACAGGAAGCATCAAGGACAAAACCATCAAAGAAACAGTGCAAATTTTCTTCATATCCTTCTCCTCCATTTCATCCTGGAAACCAGGTATTCACCTTTGTTGGGTATCAAGCACCTTATTGATGCTCCCCCCGTTTTGCTCCAGCATCCTTCTTGCAAAAGGAGCATCACAATCCATACAGGCCATCACAATACTGGTCTTGGTCTCATGTCCGCTCTGCTCAAAGACTTCCCTAGCCCTTGCTTCGGAGCAATTGGCTATCTCACCAATCATGTGTATCGAGCGCGTGATGAGTTTTGTATTGACCGGCATAAGGTCGACCATATAGTTATTGTACACCTTGCCAATGCGTATCATGGCCGTGGTGGTGATCATATTCAGTACAAGTTTCTGGGCGGTCCCACTTTTCATCCTTGTGGAGCCTGTCACTATCTCTGGCCCTACAGGAAGATAAATCCGGTAGGATTTGTCCACCACATCAAACGCGGGATTCATTGCGTTGCAACTGATTGCGGCCGTAGAGGCACCAAGGCTCCTGGCGTACTTGAGGGCGGCGACAACAAAAGGCGCACCTCCATTGGCGGTTATCCCCACAAGAACATCCTTGCAGGTGAACCCGATATCCTTGCAAGCCTGCACACCAGCCCCCCCATCGTCCTCACTCCCCTCGATACTTGTGGTCAAGGCGGGATTCCCTCCTGCGATGATCCCTTGCACCATGGAATGGGGGACTCCAAAAGTCGGCGGGCATTCAGAGGCATCAAGAACCCCAAGCCTCCCCGAGGTCCCGGCACCGATATACACAAGTCTTCCTCCCTGCCGGAAGGCTTTGATCACCGCCTCGACAGTATTGCCAATCGCAGGCAGTGCTTGCTCGACCGCATAAGGGACTTTCTTATCCTCATCATTTATGATCTGGAGTATCTCTGTGGTGCTTTTCGTATCTATCCTGAACGAGACGGGATTCCTCATTTCGGTTGTACATTGCAAATTCATATTATTGTGATACCATGGTTTTCCTCAGTTAGCAATATATATTTTCAAAACAAAATTGGTAATTATGAAAATTTTTTACATAACAACGGATGTCAGAAAGAGATTTTCCCCAGTATGCAAGGATGGCGCGCACCGGTAACGCTACAAAGATTGTTTGTCAGCCCCTCGAGCGTCTCATTGCCCAATATCGCAAAGGCGATGGCCTCCTTGCTGTCCGAGGTATCCCCTGGCAGCACCCTCGTCCCTTCTCCCATCAACGATTGGATATCCTTGAACAAGGTATTGTTGTGGACGCCTCCTCCATTGATATAAAGCTCATCAATCGCAACGGGACTGAACTGCTGGAGGCCGATGGCAATGCATTTTGCAGTGAACATGGTCACTGTCGCAATCAGGTCAAAAGACCCGACCCCGAGTTCCTGCGCTTTCTTGATAAGGTTGGTGCAATAGGAAGCACCATAGCGTTCCCGTCCTGTTGTCTTAGGAGGTCTCTCGCTGATGTAGGGGTCGTCAAGCATAAAAGAGAGAAGCCTCTCATCAACCTTTCCCTTCCCTCCCAACCTGCCATTCTCGTCATAGGTCAGCTTACCTTCAGTGAGAGAACCCACCATCTGGTCTATGATCATATTCCCCGGTCCAGTATCGAAGGCCAGCACCGAGGAAACATCACAGGCATGAGGAAGGATTGTGATATTCCCAATCCCTCCGATATTCTGCAACGCGATGTTCTTGGTTTCGCTTCGATACAACAGATACTCGGTGTAGGGCACCAAAGGTGCTCCCTGCCCACCCGCCGCCATATCCCTGACGCGGAAGTCACTCACCACAGGGCAATGGAACGCCTCATTGAGATAAGACGGCTCCCCCAATTGCAAGGTCCCTCGAATGTCCTCTCCCAAAAAACGTTCTTTTTGGGGAAGATGGTAAAAGGTATGTCCATGACTGGCAATGAAGGAAATCCGGCTTGGCTCGACATGGGCACAATCGCAAAGTGCCAAGGCGCTTTGTGCGAATTTCCTTCCAAGGAACACATCGGCCAGGCAGAGCAGATGGCTTCCTCCTGTCTCACCCCTCGCCAGGGAAAGCAGCATCTCCCGTTCCTCGGCAGTGTATGGATAGCAGTCAAAGGCGACAAGCCTCACCTTTGTCTGAATCCCTTTTCCCTTGATGTCCACCAAAGCGACATCCACCCCATCACAGCTTGTCCCGCTCATCAAGCCCAATGCTAGTTTACTATCCACGGATGAAATCCTTGTAGAGTCCCGGTGTTGACCCCTCAATAAGTATCGCATTACAGCACTTCGCATAGAAGGCAACGGGACCGACACCACCGATTATCGCATACCCGTATCCTTCAGCCGCCAATGCTTCCAACGCAACAAGGAGCAAGGCCTTCCCGATGCCCTTCCCCTGTTCGGTTTCCAAGACCTTTGTCGGACCGAAAAAATCAGGCGCTGTTGCGTCATAGCAGCAATACCCAAGAATCTCGCATTCCCTGGTCGCAAGGAACAAACTTACCGGAGTATGTGAAAAACAAACATCGGCCTCACCCCCGGCATATCTGGTTGAATGGGTTCTGATCCATTCCACGATCCTTTCCTTATCAGGGGGAAGCGCCCTGTGGATGACGATTCCCTTCGAGGCCAGTTCCTTGCGGATTCCCTCCGAAGAAGGCAAATCATACAGTTTCACCAACATGTCCGCCATAGCCGACTCCTCCTAAAGCCGTACAGGGAGTTTCCCTGTGGCTTGAATCTTCCCGGAAAGAAGCAAGGCGATGCTTGCCACAATATCCGGGGTGTATTCCCAAGCTGCAATCATGCAGGTCGCATTATGGACAAAGGCCAAATCATAGGGGTTCCTCAAGGTAATAAGGGTAAGACTCTTGCCAAACTTCGCCAAAGTATCGGCGAGCTGCAGCTGCCCGGGGAAAAGATGTCCATTATAGGTGCCAAACCAGATCGAAGTCGCGGCAGGCACAAGAGAAAGCACTTGCTCAATCTCCGCCTTGGTCGGCTCATGAGTAATTATTGCAGAGAGAGAGCCAGGGAAACGGGAAGCCAACGCCTTTGAGAAGGAGAACCCGGTGGCGTCATTGCCAACATTGGTACAGCGGTATGCCTCGGTGCTTATAAAGAGGGGATGCTCACCAAGCTGTGGAATCTTTCCTTGCACAATGGTCAGGCTCTCATTGCGGACCCTCTCGCTGATCGCCTTGTGGGCGGCGCTTCCTACAATCGAGAGATCCTCAGGCTCAATACCTGCCAGCACTTTTTTTTCCTTGATTATCCGCTCAGTTGAGGAGGAAAACTCGCTGCCATCGATCACGTTGTCCCTTAGCCCCTGCTCAATCGCCTGGGAGGCAAGACAAGCCTGGTCGACATGATGGGACAGGAAGACCATATCCACCGTTGCGCCAATGGCTCTCACACAGGAGGGCACAGTCCCGTAATAATCCTTGATGGCCTGCATTTCCATGCAATCACTGAGCACCAGACGCTTGAATCCCAGTTCCGTACGAAGCAACCCATTGATGATCTTCCGGCTTATGGTCGCAGGAATCGCTTCCTCCTCATAGGCCGGAAACAGGATATGGGAGGTCATCACCGCAGGAATCCCCGCCTTGATGAGTTGCTTGAAAGGATAGAGCTGGCCTTGTAATTCCTCCCGTGTCTTGTTGACAACCGGCAACGAAAGATGGGAATCGACATTGGTATCGCCATGGCCGGGGAAATGTTTGGCACAGGACAGAACCCCTCCCTCCTCATACCCCTGGAACATGCTGGTCCCATATTGCGCGACCACCTTGCTCAAATCTGAAAAGCTCCTCACCCCGATGACTGGATTATCCTTGTTCTCGTTGACATCAAGCACCGGAGCAAGATTGCAATTCACTCCCATCGCCCGCAGTTCCTTGGCGGTGAGATACGCACAATCATGGGCGTTCTGTAAATTCGCTGTCGCGCATATGGCCATCTGACCAGGAACATTGGTCGCATCCGAACTCAATCGAGTGACCATCCCGCCTTCCTGATCCAGAAAAATCATGGCATCAAAACCTGTATTCTCCCTGATCAAGGACTGAATATTCCTGCACAACAAAGAAAGCTGCTCCTTGCTGTGGATATTGCGGGCAAACAGAATCACATTGCCAATCCTGTATTCCTTTACCGCGGAGATGAATTCATCACTTATTGTCTCACCAGGAAAACCTGATACCAAATGTTGCCCTATTTCTGTACGCAAATCCATTAAACGCCTCGCTTAATATAAGGAATAGCAACTTAATCGTTCCTTGAAGTCCCTACTGTCCTGTTCCATCTGCTTTATCCAAGCAACATGATCGGTCATGAACTTTTCAATGCTGTCCTTCCCGCATAGACGGACAAAAGGCCTGGTCTTTGTCCCAGGACGCTGCCCGAGA
>JBAXZS010000141.1:0-6503 GCA_041670175.1 Sphaerochaetaceae bacterium
GGTAAAGATCATCGGGATTGTCCTTCTTGCAGCAGGTTTGGGCCTGGGTGTCTGGGCAATGAGGATTCGAAAGATCGACAAGGAGTTCAACATCAAGGCCGAGAGCGAGGTGATTGAGGAAAAGGACACTAGGAAATAAGGAAACTTGCAAGTACTCCATATCGTGCATAGCCCTCTTGTTCTATGGAGAGAGGACCCAAGGTCACCACAGTACAGGACAGGGGGAGTACATGCTTGGCAAAAATGTAGTCCACTCGTTCTTTCACTGAGTCCATGACCACTGTGTTACCCGCATCGGAAGCCTCGCTGAAATGTGTCTGCCGATAAACATCGAAATATCCTTTTTGGAGGATGGAGTCGGTCAAGGGCCAAGTGAAATCAATTTGTCTGTAACTGATAGGACTGAAAGTCCCCCAGTCGCTGGATGCAGGCTCATATAAGGAAGCCCCTAGGATTATGGTATCGGTCTCGTTGCTCTTGGAAAGGAGTGTCTCCATCGTTTGATTTCGAGTCTCCTGGTTCTCCTTGACTTTTTCTTTCCAGTCACCGTTTGCCAGGAAGGTCTCTACTACATCGGTTTCAGGCAACTCCGCCACAAGCGCTTTCAATTTTCTTTCTTTATCCAGTTTGAGTGTCACAAAATTGCCTTCAGCGGGGGATGCGATTTCATAATCACTGATGACTGCCCCCATTTCCGTGAGCACCGCACTTTTATTCATCACTCTCACCAAAGTATAGATGTTTTCCTTGCTTCCTGTGGCAAGGATAATCTGGGTATTCAGGTCGCTGATGCCATACACAAGTTCGTCAATCTGTTCTTGGCTATATTCCTGTTCCCCTAGGGGAAGCAAGAGCACGTTGACTTTTTCCAGGACCCCGCTGGTAAGAGGCTTTCCGTTCCTGTAGGTTTTGGGATAGGACAGTTCTTCAAGCGGAGGGAGGGATGCTAGTTCTTTCTTGGCCAACTCCACTTGTTTTTGTTCTTGTTGTTGTTGCTCGGTGAAAACCGCGAGTTTGCTTTGCAAGGATACGGACAAGGTGGTAAGTTGAGCGATGGCTGTCTCTTGATTGGCTATTGTCTGCTCTTGTTGCTTGACCTGGGTTGCAAGTTGTCCATTGTCATTTTTCAGGGTGAGGTTTTCACTTGAAAGCTCTTTGATTTTCTCGTCAGGGCTTTCCGTGGTATAGGTTCCGTTCTGGATGGCTTGTATGATGGAATACTTTGTGACAGTAGTAGCCTCGCCTTCCTGGTTGATTTTTTTCATACCGTCCTTGGCTGTATAGTGGGCACAGCCGGACAGGAGCAGACAGACACAGAACAAAAGCGGTATTCGTTTCATCTTTATCCTTAGAGATTGAACAAGGCTTCCGCCTTGGCTTTTGCGGCATTGCTTTTTTTCTGTCTGAGATTGTCGCCGTCTCCCAGACTGAAACTATCACAGAAATTCTCCTCTTCCTTATCCTCTTGGTATTCATCAACCCCTTCATGGCAATCATGATAGGATCCAGGGGAGTAATACTTGCAGTTCACACAGTTGTGAAGCGGCATATGACAATGCGGACAAAGCGTGGAATGTCCGATTACTTGGTCATCATCAATTATGGTATGACAATAACGGCAAGCTCGCATGGCTAGAAGGTTAGCTCCTTGCCCAATTTATCCATCTCACCCTCTGTATAACTTTTCTTGGAGAAACCAAATTTCTGACCATCGTTGAAATACCTCGGGATTACATGAATGTGGAGATGAGGTACTTCCTGTCCACTGGCTTTACCATTGTTGATTACTATGTTTGTACCATCGCATCCAAGTGTTTTGCGCAGCATTGCATCAGCTTGTTTTGCAATGCTCATCATATGGGAGAGAACCTCATCAGGGCACTCGCTGAAAGTTGGATAGGGCTGTTTGGCAATAACCAGGCAATGGCCTTTCTCCACAGGATTGATATCAAGGATGACAGTACAGAGCGAGTCCTCATGAAGTTTGACTGAAGGAATTTCACCTTCGATGATTTTGGAAAAAATGGTCTTTTGCATGATAACACCTCAATACTAGTTTATCATCGTAGGGAGAAAACAAGCAAGATTTTCAAGAAAAAATTGCAAGTACTGATTCTCAAAGGGATTGTAGCCTAAGCCCTTGAACAAAACCCATGAATGCTTTATTATCCCTTCGGTACGTTTGTTTGTTGCGTGCCAATTTGTTGTATGTCCATGCCTTATCAGTGTTTTCTGAGACAAGGACAAGATGAAATGAATTTTTTATTTTAAAATATGTAGAGGTAGAAAGGTTATGATTGACTTGCAAAACATGAGGAACATCGGTATTTCCGCCCATATTGACTCAGGTAAAACCACACTTACTGAGAGAATCCTCTTCTACTGCAATAAGATTCATGATATCCACGAGGTTCATGGAAAAGATGGCGTTGGGGCCACTATGGATAGTATGGAACTGGAACGAGAGCGAGGAATCACTATCGCCAGTGCTGCAACGAATGTCAGTTGGAGAAATTATGAGATCAACATCATTGACACTCCGGGACACGTTGACTTCACCATTGAGGTGGAGAGGGCTTTGCGTGTGCTTGATGGAGCGATCCTTGTGTTGGATTCCGTTGCTGGTGTCCAGAGCCAGTCCATCACCGTAGACCGCCAGATGAAACGTTATCATGTACCCCGGGTCGCTTTTATTAACAAATGTGACCGCAGTGGTGCAAATCCGTATCGTGTAAAGCAGCACCTGATTGAGAAGCTTGGTCTGAATGCAGTCCTTATGCAGATTCCCATCGGGCTTGAGGACAAGCTTGTGGGAGTGGTCGATTTGGTCACCATGAAGGCAAATTACTTTGATTCCGGTAAGGATAATATGTATCGTCGTATCGCTGAGATTCCTCCAGAGTTGCTGGAGGAAGCCAAAAAGAAGCGAGAGGAGCTGCTTGATGGGGTTTCCCTTTGCGACGATGCCTTGATGGAGGCCATGCTTGAGGATAAGGTCACTGAGGACATTATCAAGAAAGCCGTCAGGAAAGCCACTATCGCCTTGCAGCTTTGCCCTGTGTTCATGGGATCCGCCTACAAGAACAAAGGTATCGAGTCCTTGCTGGATGCTGTCATCGACTATCTGCCGAATCCTACCCAGGTTGTGAACAAGGCCTTGGATTTGGATGACCATGAGAAGGAAGTTATCCTTCAGGCTGATGAGAATATGCCTCCCGTAGTGTTGGCCTTCAAGCTTGAGGATGGACAGTATGGTCAGTTGACCTATATCCGTGTATATCAGGGAAAGATCAAGAAGGGAGATGAGCTTTATAACACCCGTTCTAGGAAAAAATTCAGGATTGGCCGTCTGGCCAAAATGCATGCCGACAAGATGGAAGACCTGGATGAGGCGGGATGTGGCGAGATCGCCGCGTTGTTTGGTATTGAATGCGCGAGCGGTGATACTTTCTGTGATACAAAGCTTAACTATTCCATGACAAGTATGTATGTCCCCGCACCTGTTATCGAGCTGGCCATCGAGCCCATCGATAAGAAGTCCGGAGATAACATGGGCAAGGCCCTCAACCGTTTTACCAAGGAAGATCCTACTTTCCATTGCTATGTGGATGCCGAAAGCGGACAGACTATCATTGCAGGTATGGGCGAGTTGCATCTGGATGTGTACATTGAGCGTATGAAACGTGAATATCATGCCGAGGTTACCGTTGGCAAGCCTGAGGTTGCCTTCCGCGAGACCATCACCCAGCGTGCTGACTTCAACTACACCCATAAGAAGCAGACTGGTGGCAGTGGACAATATGCTCGTGTCGCTGGGTATATGGAACCCATTCCCGATCCAGCCGAAGGTGAGGAAAGAAAGAACTATGAGTTCCTTGACGAGGTCAAGGGTGGTGCGATTCCTACCGAATACATTCCTTCCTGTGATAAGGGTTTCCAGGCTGCGATGAAACGCGGCGCTCAGATTGGATTCCCTGTAATGGGTGTCCGTTGTGTGATCAACGATGGTGCCTGGCATCCGGTTGACTCTTCTGATATGGCATTCCAGACTGCGGCCATTGGTGCATTCCGTGAGGCTTTTGAGAAATCAAAGCCCTGTATCATGGAACCTATCATGAAGGTTGAGCTCACCGCTCCAACAGAATTCCAGGGCAACCTGTTTGCCTCTATCAACCAGAGGCGTGGTGTTATCATCAGTTCCACCGAGGACCATGCCATGAGTACTGTTGATGCGGAAGTGCCTCTTGCTGAGATGTTTGGTTTTTCCACCGTGCTTCGCTCCCTTACCCAAGGTAAAGGAGAGTTCACCATGGAGCTGTCCAAGTATGGTCGTGTTCCAACCGGGGTTGCCGAGGAACTGAAGAAAGCATATATAGAGAAGAGAAAGGCCGAGCACAAATAACTTCTGTCTTTACAAGGAGATTCACTCCCTTTCTCTTGGTTCCCCAAGGGAAGGGAGTTTCTTTTTGGTAGAAAATTCTCTGGATTCTTGGTTTTCATGGTATACTTCTTATGTAATTTCATACATTTTGGAGGTAAGCGCGTATGGAAATCCAAGAGTTAAATGACCTGAGTCCCCTGAGAGTTTTTGATAAATCCCTTGGCGGTGGTCTTGGGCGTGGCAATCTGGGTGTTCTTGTTTCACGTCATGGCGTTGGCAAAACTGCTTGTCTGGTTCATCTCGCTACCGATAAACTCCTCAGGGGAGAGCATGTGATTCACGTTTCATTCAATGGCAATGTAGAGCATGTGATCAACTGGTACAAGGAAGTGTTTCGAGAAGTTTCCGAAGGTCGTAGCCTTGATGATGCCTCTTCTGTTTACAACAATATTCTTTCCAATCGTGTCGTTATGAATTTCAGTCAGGAGAACGTGACAGTCGCCAAGGTCATTGCGAGTTTGGAGACTTTGATCAAGCACGGTTCTTTCAAGGCTGATGCGATTTTGTTTGACGGTTACAAGCTTACCCTGGCTTCCGAGGAGGATGTCAAGGAGATTAAGCGGTTTGCACAGGAGATGGGACTGGAGGTATGGTTCAGTGTCTCTCCAATCCGCCCTGATGCGGTTATTGACCAGTATGGTGTTCCGAATACGATGGAGAAGTACACTTCCCTCATTGATGTGCTTATAGGCTTGAAATACAACGATGCAAAGGACAAGGTTGTCATGACCTGTGTGCGGTCCCATGGACAGGATCTGGGCAAGCCGATGGGTGTTGACCTTGATCCAAAGACGATGCTTATCTCCAAGTGACAAGAGGGTCTTAGTGTGATGGAAGGACCGTAGTGAGCTACGGTCCTTGTTATGCCAAGTTGTTTTTAGGATTGAATATAAAGAGAAAGTGTGGAAGAACGCTTGCAAAGGAAAACAATAATGAGAAAAAGAATTGCTTTAGTTCTTTTGGTCCTGACGCTGATAGTAGCTCCTTGTTTTGCAGAAGGCTCGATGAAAGCGTCTTTTGAGAGTAATATTCTTGGGTTGGGTGGAAGTTTTGGATATGATACCGGTCTTATTGATGCCAATGTCGGTTTGCAGGTTCCTGTATACTCCTATCTGTATTGGCTGTTCGTTCGGCTGAATACCGATGCTGACGTGACATTCCCTTCCAATTTATCCGCACGGGTGAATTGTCTGTTCCGCATCATCAATGCAGGTAAATTCAGTTTCAAGGTGGGTGCGGGAGCTTCCGGGGCTATCAACGTCATCAACCCCTCTGAATTTGGCTATATGGTCGGAGTGGCTTTGAAAGGTGAGATTCTTTTTCAGGAAGATCAGGGAATGTATATTGAGGGCCTAGTCCCCCTGTATATCTCCAGGACCAACGGAAATATTGAGGGATATTCCTTATTGTCCCTGTCCAATTGCCTTACGGTTGGATACTACTGGAAATTCTGATAAAACCGACAAGGCGGCCCGGGGATTATGAGAGGCTTTTCAGCAGTATAAGAGCCTGCTTGCGGATTTTATCAGTGAGTAGCAGGATTGTCCGCCTTGTATCTTTTTGGCCATTCCCCCCGTTTCCTGTCGGTTTCTCTCCGCCTTTGAATTCCTTGAAGTTCCACTCGTCCAGATTATAGGAAGCCTCCACTTGGGTTTCCAAAGGGTCTGGCAAGGCAACAAAGAAATCAAGATGTGTGAGTTTCTCGACATCGTCGACACTTGTGGCGAAATCCTCAACCTTCCTGATGCTGCCCTCGTTGTTCAGGATGAAGCCTATTGCCTTGGCCTTCTTCCCGTCATAAAAGAGGATTACCTTGTAGAATTGGTTAGGCACAGCCACCTGGTTTTTCCCTATGGTCTTGTATGGGCCGTCAAAGAGCACCGGGCCTGTTGCAATATAGATTGCTCCATTGTCATTGGCAAAGGTGCGCACCACTGATTCCAAGTGACTCCAGATGCCTCTGTTGAAGGCTCCCGTCTGAGGAGACATGTTGCTCAAATAGAAGGAGTCATCCATTGCCTGGGCGCTCCATTTCTGGTCCGCAGCAGGAATGAGATGTCCA
>JBAXZS010000142.1:0-6492 GCA_041670175.1 Sphaerochaetaceae bacterium
CCTTCAGCTAATACTGGAGGCCGTTTTTTGGTGAGATGGCTAAAGAAATAAGCTTTTGAGCCTTGAATGTCAATGAAAGATATCTTCCATCAGCCAAGCGCGCTGGAACCGTAACCAGGTCCTCACCGATTACTGGCTTGGCAAAACTTACTCCGCTCTGTGGCAGGAGAGAAGAAAGAAGGACCCCGAATGTATTGGAGAACTGATCCCTAACTGAAGGATCCACGTATTTCTCAAGCCAGGCAAGATCAAATTCCTGACCAAGGAGCAATGAGGAAATACCTACTTCGGACTGTTCCTCATTGCCGACCAATTTCCCAATGGTGGCATCGGTGGCATAAAGAAGAGGAGTCTGCTGAAGGGCAAGCTGTTGTTCCCGTATTTTTCCCCAAAGAGATGAGATGAGTAATAACAGCAGGGCGATTAATATAAGAGGCTTCTTGTGCATGTCCTATGGTGTAAAGCACATCATCTCTTTTGTCAAACCATCCTTTACAGCTTCGCTCTGGTAAGCTACCATTGGGGACTATGAAAAGATGTAACGAAAATCTCATCTCCACCCTGATGGAGGAAAGCACCATAAGCATCAGGGATGCTCTCTGGAAAGATATCCATCTTAGCCCTTCCCTCTATCGTGTCTATCATTGCTCCTGCATGCAAAAACTTGGACGCATTAAACAATTAGGACCGGTATTCCATATTTATCCCTCGGCTGTACATACCAGGCTAGACCATAGCCTAGGAGTTTACCATCTGAGCTATTGCATCGTGCTTTCCCTTCTTAAGAGAAAGACTTCCACCCTCCTGAGTGAGGAGGGGATAAAAAGCTTTCTTTGCGCGGCTCTTCTGCATGATATAGGGCATTTCCCCTATGCCCATTCCTTAAAAGAGCTTCCTCTTTCAAGCCATGAAAGCCTGGCAGCAAAAAACATCCTGGGGGACAAGATTCTTTTTTCAGCCATCAGTGATTGTGGCGTTCAGCCTTCGGTAGTAGCTGATATTATTGATAAAACACGAATTAATCCTGACAAGGAAATACAATTCTATAGATTGTTGCTAAGTGGGACTTTGGATCCTGACAAACTGGACTATCTCAATCGTGACGCTTTCTTTTGCGGAGTCCCTTATGGGGACCAGGATGCATCCTACATCACAGACCATCTTGCCATGGCAGAGGACAAGCCGGTATTGGAGATAAGCTCCATTTCTTCTATCGAGCACCTGCTTTTTTCCAAGTATCTTATGTTCCGCAATGTCTATTGGCATCGATATACCCGTAGTGCAACGGCCATGATAAAGAAAGCCTTGCTTATGGCACTGAAGGACCGGGTGTTCCCTCCTGAAGAGCTTTATGACCTTGATGATGATCAATTTTTTTGTCTTGGCAGGAAATTCGACCATCCAGGGTTACGTTTGTTGGATGAGGTAAGAGACAACCGGTTGCTTGCCTGTTCCTTTGAAGAAAATTTCAATCTTAACCGCGAAATGGATACGAAGTGCTTGGACTTGACGCTGCGTACGGAATACGAAACAGGTCTCTACCATGAATTGAAGAAGAAATATCCATTGCTTCAGGCTGAAGAGATAATCGTAGATATTCCCGAACCCGTTTCGTTTGAGTCCGATATGGGTATCCTCCTGGACAATGGGACAGTATCAAGCTTTGCCACCGAAGATCAGCTGTTCCAACCTGATATTTCGCAAGTCTTTGCCAATTGTCTCAGGAAAACGCGAGTGTATACACCGTCTTATATAGATAGAAACATCTTAAACAATCTGCTAAAGTGACGGTTATGGAGCAAAAACTGGATTACCATTCACTGATTGATGGTGACATCCCCCCTTGGGTCATGCGCTTTATCAAGACGACGGGGAAGGCTGTAAACGAATACCAAATGATTGGGGAAGGAGATAGTGTGCTGCTCTCAGTCTCTGGAGGGAAGGATAGTCTTGCCATGGCCCTGGCCTTATCGCTGAGACGCAAATGGTTACCTATAAATTACAGCATCCAGGCCTTGATGATTGATTGGAAAGAACATCCGATCCCCATTGAATATCGGACTTTGCTTGCCTTGTATTTCCAAGCGCTTGATATTGAGTTCATTTTGGTTGATGAGATGCAATACAGTCCCTCTTTCAATGGAGTATTCAACTGCTACCTTTGCTCTCGTAATAGACGGAGGATTCTGTTCGAATACTGCAGGGAGCATGAAATGAGGATTGTGGCCATGGGACACCATCTTGATGATCTGGTTGAGACCACCCTGATCAATCTTTGTTTCCGTGGCCATTTTGAGACAATGAGTCCTGTCCAGGAGTTTTTTGATGGCAAGTTGAAGATTATCAGGCCAATGATAGAGGTGCACGAATCAGTCACCAGACGTTTGTCGGAACTTTACAACCTTCCCACGGTCAAGCCTGTATGTCCCTATGACCAGACCAATATCAGGGCTCAACTCAAACCGATTGTATCACAACTGGCCCATATGGATAAACTGACAAGAGAGCACATCTATCATGCTCATGGTTTTTTGAGTACAATAGAAAAGGATGATTAAGGAGTGACAATGATAAAGAAGACCCTATGCCTGATTTGCTTGCTCTTAGTACTTATTGCCTTCCCCTTGTTCGCTGATGGAAACTCAAGCAGCCTGGGCTCTTTGAGCGCAAACACCTCGTTCGATGGAAGTTTTGGTTTTTCCCTTACCCCCTCGCTGGCTTTTGGCAAATTCTCGATGATGTTCAATCTGCTGGTAAAGGGCACCTATACTACGAATCCTTTCAATGTGGCTTTCGACTTCTCGAACTATATGCTTCCTGAACGGGAGAACACGGATACTGATATCTCCTATGGCCTTCGTATAGCAAAACAATACAGCAAATTCATCAAGTCCATGCATTATGGATTCCGTTATGACAAGTTTTATTTTCGGTATGGAAAACTTACAAACATCACTCTGGGCGATGGTGCCCTCCTGAACAACTTTTACGACAATTCCGTGGGATATCTGGAATCCAAGCCCGGCTTCAACTTGAAGGTCGGGCCTTTGGGGCATTATGGATTTGAATTTGTTGTAGACGATGTTTTTCTCCCCAGTTTGCTGGGTGGACGTTTGTATCTCCTTCCTTTTGCTACAGACAAGCCGGAGCAAAAACGCATTAACAGAATGGAATGGGCGGTATCTCTTCTCTATGATCCACAAAATGCCCAATTGGCAGGACAGGTATACAAGGAATACCTGGAGACCAGTTTTGAGATAGCCCAGCCGATGTTTTCAGGAGAGCAAGGACAGACAACGTTTTTCGTGGACTACCTGATGCAGGGACCGAAGAAGAACTTTACCCCTTCGGGAAATGCCATTCGAATTGGATTATGGGGACGTACAAAAACTCTTCTTTCTTTCAATCTTAATGTTACGGCGCCAATTTCAGGAACGTATTATTGTGACTATTTCACCACAGGGTACAATGACCCGAAAAGTAAAGAATACTCCACCACGGAATCTCCCGTTTCCTATCCCATGCATCTTGGCACGGTACGGCTTGACACGACAATGGGCTTGAATCTTGACACTGACCAGATTTATGCAGGAATCAGATTGAGAAGCGACTTGTCCGGGATAGGTTTTGCCAATCAGAGGATATTGGCGACCGTGCGGATAGATAAATTGTTCATGAAATTTATTTCTCTGGACTTGAACTACGAAAAGCTTTATCCTGCAAATAATCAAGGTGTTTCTGAAGGGTTTCTCGCCGGTATCGGGTCTTTACGAAATGTGTATATTTCTGCCAATAGCCAAATCCACATCAAGGGGGTCATGTTCAATGTAGAACTTACCGCGAATTATGATGATGAGGCGAAGGTTAATTTCTTAATGGATTATTCCGTGGAGATAGCTCTATTTTAGGAGGGTAAGCTTATGAAGCGTATTGTATCACTTGTAACCATCATTGTAGTGACTTCCTTGCTTTTTGCAGATGGTGTCTTTACCATATCAAACAGTGACTTGAAGTTATTCAACACCCAGGGCAAGCAGATGGAGCTTACTGAAGATGTTGCCAGCAATGTGTCAAAAGGTTGGATCATCCGCACAAGTGATAAGCCGGTCATTGTCACGACCCCGATCGGATCAGTAAAGCTTGAGGCAAATTCATTGCTTGTAACAGGTAATCTGGATATGGATTTGCCGTCCCTTTATCTGGTCGATGGAGAAGCCTCCTTCAGCACGGATAACGACTTCACCGGTTTACTCACCGTCTCAACCCCTGTCTCGAGCTATATCCTGAGCGGTGACAGCCAGGTGTATCTGGCTACCTCCTCCGATGAGGAATGCCTGGTGGTTTTTAAAGGAAATGCCAAGGCAACCAACATATTGTCCGGCCGACAATTCATTGTACCTACGCTCAATAAGCTTGATATGCAGGTATCCTCAATAGCAAAACTCTCCGATGACGATCTTCAAAAGTATGAAATTTACAGCCTTGATGGCATCCATCCACTTATATCCCTTGTCCCGGTTCAGGAAATAGAGCAACCCAAACAGCTTACAGTTGAGGTCAAACCTCTTGAGACAGAAGAAACCATTGTAAAGAAAGTTTCCATTCCCAACCAGATACAGAGCGTGACTGTTACGTCGGTCCCCGTGGTCCCCGAGGAACCAAACTCCGTGTTTGTCTCCGATATAAAAAAAGAAACAAACATCATGTTCGTCATCTCCGTCACTCCCATGAAGCCAATTGCTCCTGTCTACAAACCCACAAAGATTACTGTCCAGCCTCTTTTAAAACCTACCATGATGGAAACGCCGGCACAAGTAAAGGCTGTTGAGACAAGTGGGAGCGGTGTTGAGGCTAAGAAAAGCACCATGGTGACAACAAGTGTTACCAATGAGGCCAAGAATGACATTGGTGTTTCGTTGGCATATGAATTTGGCTACGGTATCTCAGATAAAAAGATGGACCACAAAGTCACTCTGACTCCATTCTTCTCAAGCGAGTGGTTCTCACTCGCTCTCAAAGCGAACGCTGAGACATCCGACTTCTCGAGTTTTCAATCAAATGTGTATCCCTTTGATTCCACTGACATCTTCGCTACCATCGGTTCCGTATCCAGGCTCATTGATAAGATTCAGATAGGAAGCATAAACAAATGGCTCTTCCTTGCCGTGGATGACAACTCGTACCCAACCGACGGTTCGGCCTTGAACGCCAAGCGTTTGGTAAGCTATGGTGGGCCAAATTTCTATTTCCATCTTAAAATCGGGTCTTTCACCATGAAAAGCAGTTTCCAGGATTTGTACCTTCTTGAGATGCTCAAAGGGAAGTATAATTATGGAAATTTCAGCTTAGCATATGATGCCCAATCCTGGAATATTGTTCTTGGGACAATGCTCAGGACAAAAAAGATCAGTGCTGACCTGTATCCCTATTTGGAACTTTCCTTCCCGTTGGTCAACAACAGGACCTTACGCCTGAATCTGCTTATCAACGCGGCTTCCTATCTGCCCACCTATCCTACGATTGATTTTTCTCAGGTGTTTAGCACGCAATGCAGTTATTTCTTCCCCAATTTCAATCTTCTTGGAGGCCTGAAAGTCTCAACGGGTGGGTTCACAATGAAAGTGCAGATAGGAGGGCATAAAGGGCAGACGTATCCAATGCTGGTCAACGACTTCTCTATTGCAGGGTTGGATATGTCCTTTGATTCCGACTTCGATGTCCAGGGAAGTATTAGCTTCACCAGCAGTGTCTTCCATGCCATGGTCTTGTATAATCAGCCTCTTTTATTCGACGGTACCTCGCTACACAGAGGCAAGCTCACAGCTTCACCTTCACAAGGTGCTGATTTATTGCAGGCAAGCATAGGACTTGACATACAGGACTTCTCTCTTAATCTTGGCTATGAGATTTATGGTATTGCGGAGACCAGTGACTTTTTTGCAGGGCCATACAATGCGGCAATTGCCTCAGCCTCGTATCGCTTCAGGGACTTCCTGTTCAAACTTGGAGCGAAACATGTGGTGTCTGCCAATACCCTTACGGGGTTTGCAATGGTGCAGTATACGTATGGTAAAAAGTTCTAATGCATATTGAGCATCTTTCCCCCTTGGTGGCCCAAAGGATCGCTGCAGGTGAAGTGATTGAAAGGCCAGCCTCGGTGGTGCGTGAACTGGTGGATAATGCCCTTGATTCCCATGCAAAGTCTATCAAGGCATCTATCGTTGAAGGTGGGCTGGACGAGATCATCGTCATAGATGATGGGACAGGTATTGAGCGTGAAGACCTGACGCTTTGTTGCGAGAGTCATGCGACCAGCAAGGTCCATACCCTTGATGACTTGTATCATCTCGACACCATGGGTTTCCGTGGTGAGGCTCTTTATAGCATCAGTGCTGTAAGCAGGGTGACCATCGCCAGCAGTTTTCAAGGGCAGGAACCCTACTTTGTGGTTGTCGACAATGGAAAAAGAGAGCAGATTCTTCCTGGAGGGCC